>JAYTXB010000380.1:0-2574 GCA_043743205.1 Schlesneria sp. | reverse complement strand
CGCGAGTCGGCTCGCACAACTGCCCCTCGTTGGAAGAACAAGAGTCATCATGCAGATTACTGGTTTTCGGTCGGAGCCTACGGGCTTGTCTCTCGATTTAGATCAATCACCCGGGGCCGTGACCCTCAGTCGAGACACAGGTGACGTGACCCTGCGACCGGAAGTCGCGAACGCTCAGGAGGGGGGAGCCGCTCCCGAGACGATCCCTGCCGACAAGGTGCTGGATGTCGAAGCGGTGTCGCTCGACGAAGGGCGTGTTGAGGTCAAGTTGACCGTGCGTGGTGAAGAGGGTGCGACGCGTACGCTCTCACTCGGTTCGACCGATCAGGCTCAGGCCGCTCGCGCTTGGATCGAGGAGATGAAAACCGTCGTCTCGTTCCGCGCCCGCCGCGCTCGCTTGAATCCGACCGTCGATCCCACCCAAGCCCGTGCGGTGCCGAGTCTGATCCCGATACCTCCGACGGAAGAAGAGATCGCGGCCGCGAGTGTTCCGCCATTCATCGCACCTCCCGGTCCACCGACCGATCCTATTGAAGTTCCTCCTGCTGAGATGGCAATCGACGCTGACCTGGAAAAAGAACTCGAAGCAGCAATGGCAGGACAGATGTCCGCGCCAACCAGTCCTCCCGCCAGTGCCGTCGTGGCGGCACCGTCTGCCGTCAACGAACTCCCCGCAACCGAAGACCTGCTCGAAGGGGGGATGAAGCTGAAAGCGAAGGTTCAGAACGTCACCGCCGACGACATCTTCTGCGAAGTTGGCTATCGCTGTCCGGGCGTGCTGCCCGCGCGACAGTTTCCTCAAGGCAAGCAGCCGCATATCGGCGAAGAGTTCCTTGTCATCGTCGAAAAGTACGATGCCGAGAACGGCGTGATCCTCGTCAACTTGCCACGAGCGACACGCAAGGTGAAAGGGAACTGGGACGAACTCTCCGTCGGCCAAGTTGTCGAATGCATTGTCACCAAGACGAACAAAGGGGGACTGGAAGTTTCGCTCGGCACCATGCGTGCGTTCCTCCCCGCCAGTCAGGTCGAGTTGGGATTCGCTCCTGCCTTGGATTCTTTCGTTGGCCAGAAGCTAACCGTCCAAGTGACTGAAGTGAATCCCGTCAAACGGAACCTCGTCGTCAGCCGGCGCGCGATCCTGATCCAACATCGGAAGGAAGCAGCCGCCATATTCTGGCCGACCGTCGATGTGGGGCAACAGTTCAACGGCACGGTCAAGACGATCAAGGACTACGGTGCCTTCATCGACTTGGGCGGCGCGGACGGTTTCCTGCACATTGGTGAGATGAGTTGGACGCGCGTGAAGCATCCGTCCGAAGTGTTGCAAGAGGGTGGTAAGGTCGATGTCGTCGTGCTGTCGCTGGACCGCGAGAAGCAGAAGATTGGTCTCGGGATGAGGCAGCTCGCACGCAACCCGTGGTCCGATGTGGAAGAGCGTTATGCCGCTGGCAAGACGGTCACGGGCAAGGTGACGCGGATCACCGACTTCGGTGGCTTCATCGAACTCGAACAGGGTGTCGAGGGCCTAGTTCACATCAGCGAGCTAGACCACCAACGCATCCGCAGCGTGCAAGACGTCCTGACGGTAGGACAAGAAGTGACGGTGCAAGTCGTTGAAGTGGCAACGGATCGCCAGCGGATCAGCCTCTCACTGAAGGCCCTCAAAGTGAGACCCGAACAGCCGAAACAAGTAGAGCCAGAACCGGCTCCACTCCCCGTTCGCAAACGCAAGGAGCCGTTGCGTGGCGGTGGGGCGCGAGGCAACGAGTCGTCGGGTGGCGGCATGTTCGGTAACCCCAACGATTACAAATAACTCGCTCAGGAATGAGCGTTCACCAGAAGCCCGGCTGTTGTTCAGCCGGGCTTTGCGTCTTTTGGTCGCGGCCAAACATGTTGACGACCCGTTCTGCGAGTTCTCCTCGACGCAGTGGACATCCCTACTTTTGCAGAAGCTCGAACATGCGTCAGCTTTTTTCAGCTCTCCTCCATTCCTGTTGGCCCGCAGAAATTAGCCGCAGGGCGCTAGCCCCGGTTAAGCGAAATCGAACCGGGGCTAGCGCCCTGCGGCTGATGTGTTCGGATGATCTAAAACAAGTGCGATTGGGCGTCATCCCGCAGTTGGGAAAGCAGGAACGGGTGAGCCGCGAAGCGGCGACAGCAGTAACGAGCATGGAAACACGTTTCTGCCGTCGCTTCGCCAATTGGCGACTGCACTCCCCCACTTCAATCCCGCCAGTTGTATAGTTCGGGAAAACGGCGGCGACTATACTGTCGCACGTTCGCGGTCGCTCCCTTTCTCAAACGGGTGGTACAGCAGTCATGCAGCAGGTTGATGTCGTAATCATTGGCGGTGGTATTGTGGGGTTGGCGACAGCGTACCGGTTGCTGGAGCGGTTTCCCGGCAAACAGATCGTGATCTTGGAGAAGGAACGCGAAGTCGCCCAACATCAGACGGGCCATAACTCGGGGGTGCTGCACTCGGGAATCTACTACAAGCCGGGATCACTGCGAGCCACAAACTGCCGTGAAGGCAAGCTGGCGATGGAAGCCTTCTGCACGCAGGAGAACATT
>JAYTXB010000379.1:0-2300 GCA_043743205.1 Schlesneria sp. | reverse complement strand
TGCGACATTCTCGAAGACGCGACGATGGACCTCGACGACGAAGTCCTCTCCGAAGCCGATTGGGTGATCGCCGTCTTGCACTACGGTTTGAAGCAGCCGCGCGAGCAGATCATGCAGCGGCTGTTGAACGCGATCCGCAACCCGCACGTCGATGCGATCGGCCATCCTTCGGGACGACTCATCGGCAGTCGCCCCTCCGCCGACATCGACTACACCACGTTCCTCAACGCCGCTGCCGAACACGGCGTCATGCTGGAGATCAACGCCAGTCCGTCACGACTCGATCTCGATGACATTCAAGCGGCCGCCGCCAAGTCGCGTGGCATCCCGATTGTGATCGACACCGACGCGCACTCCACCAACGGCTTCGATGTGCTGACCTATGGAGTCGATCAGGCGCGTCGAGCCGGTCTCACGAAGCACGATGTCGCGAATGCGCTGCCGTGGGAGGAGTTCCGCCGGAAGTTGCAGGCGCGGTGAGGGGAAGAGTCATTGGTCAGTGGGCAGTGAAAACGTGGGATAGACCTTTCCAGCCGCTCACATCAAAAACGGGCAGAATCAATCAGCGGATTGAGGCGAGCCGAGTGCCGTAAGGCCCCGGGTTCTTCGTCAAATGTCCGGGGTAAAACTCGGCAGTTCTTTGGTTCGCCTTGACCCTCGTGCTGGAACTGAGACGCTCGGCTCACTTCTTCAACGCCGCAACGGCGATCTTCTGCAAATCCCGGCGGATATCGGAAGCATCCGCGTTTTGCAGGCCGACACGCTGGAAGAGCAGGATCACGAACAGGTCTTGATGCGGGTCGATCCAGCCTTGAGTCCCGAACGCGCCACCGTGACCGAACGTTCCCGCCGACAGCATTTCGTGGACCCCTTCCGGCTTACGAGTCACCGCGAATCCAAACCCGAAGCCCATCCCTTCCGTGAAGCCCGTCTTGAGGTCACCCGTCTGAACCTTCGTCAGCTCGACGAGGCTCGGCTCCGAGATGATCTTCGTCGAACCGATCGTGCCTCGGTGCAACAGCGCGCGATAGAGCTTGGCGAGATCACCTGCGGTCGAATATAGGCCACCCGCTGGAATGGGGTGCCGAGCATTCTTCGTCGGGCCGAGCAACTGAAAGCCAATCGGAACGAGCTTGCCATCCTTGCTGCCGTAGAGACTGGCCAGCCGCGTGAGTTGCTCGTCCGTCGGATAGAACGACGTATCGGTCATGCCGAGCGGCTCGAAGATGCGCTTCGCCAGAAACGATTCATACGACTGGCCCGAGACCACTTCGATCACTCGTCCGAGCGTGTCGATCCCCGCATTGCAATAGGCCCACTTGGAGCCCGGTTCAAACTCCAATGGTCGCTGTGAGCTGACGCTGACCGCTTCCGCGAGCGACAACTGGCGCGAGAAGTACAGGTCGCTGATCCCTTCCGGAAAGCCGCCCGGCAGGCCGGACGTGTGCGTCGCCAGATCGCGCAGCGTGATCGGGCGCGACGGCTTTTTGAGAGTCACCGTCTTGGCTGATTCATCGCGCGACGCGACCAGCATCTGTCCCTTGAACACGGGGAGATGCTTCTCGACGAGATCGTCCATCGACAGCTTCCCCTCTTCCGCCAGAATCATCAGCCCCATCGCGGTGATCGGTTTCGTCATCGACGCGATGCGGAACAGCGCGTTCGGCAACATCGCTCGTTGCTCTTCGACGCTCATCTGCCCGACGACCGCTTGATGCACGATCCCGTTCTTGGAACCGACGACCGCGACAGCCCCCGCCACGACGTGTTCGTCCACGTACTTTTGCATGGCAGTATCGAGCTTCTTTAATTCCGCCGCATCGAACTCAGCGGCGATCGCGATCTGACACGAGAGAGCGAAGACGGCGATCACTGCCGGAGTCAAACAGCCGAATCGTTGGCGGAACAACATGAGAAATCCTTGAATGTGGCAGTTGCCTTGAGCGGAGAAAGATCAGAAACGAGCGGCTGCAATTACAGGAAGAGGTTTGACCACAGATGCCTCAGCGCGGGAATCCCACAACCGAAGAGCAGAGTTTTTAACCACGAATCCAACGAATCAGAACCAAGCCGAGCGACTCTTGTCCCTTCTTCCCCGCAAGGCCGGGACGAGGGGCCGAAGTCGATCACTTCTTGGATTTGATTCGTGGAGATTCGTGATTATACCGCACGCGGTCCTGAGTGAGACGTTTCGGGCGAGCCGTGTGCCGTGAGGCCACGGGTTTCTTCCGGTGTCAAAGCACCCGCAGCCTCACGGCATGCGGCTCACCAAATGTCTCAATGTCCACCGCGCGAGGTAT
>JAYTXB010000378.1:0-1897 GCA_043743205.1 Schlesneria sp. | reverse complement strand
TTCATCATGGAACTTGGCTTCATCATCATTCCTCTCCAGGAACTCGCTCGTGTCGATGACCTGCCGAAGCGGGCCGGATGAGATGTCGTGTGGACTGGGTGACGAGGCCACCCGCAGTCTCAGTCATAGAACTCGCACCATTGTGAGCTGCGGCGAGGTGTCTCTCACGTTGCACCTGACACACCACAGCCATCAATGACCTTACAGTCTGTATCGAATGTTCCGGCTGAGAACTTTCGTGATTTTTCCGACTTTACCGATTGCAGGGATCGCAGCTGGGGAATTGACCTGTTGATCGACATGAAGAAGGGACCGGCAATCAACCAATCCAGCCTCTTCGTTTCACCTCACGCGGGCATGAATGAAATGTTTTAGGCGAGCCGTGTGCCGTGAGGCCACGGGTTTCCGGCGGCGATCAAGCACCCGCAGCATGATGGCATGCGGCTCGCCAGTGTCTCAGCTTTGGCCGCGTGAGGTATATTTCCTGCCGCTCGCCTGAAAGCGAACGAAAGCATTCCAAGGTTACCCCACAAACGAAAGCAGCGTCTGCGAGGGGTCTCGCAGACGCTGAGCCATTCGTAACGGGTGATAAGCT
The DNA here is from genome assembly GCA_043743205.1 of Schlesneria sp. Lineage (GTDB taxonomy): Bacteria > Planctomycetota > Planctomycetia > Planctomycetales > Planctomycetaceae > Schlesneria. The sequence goes on along the minus strand of JAYTXB010000378.1, from coordinate 1,302 downwards.
CGCGTCACACGCTCGGTGTGCCGCTCGCTCGACCACGCCTCCAGCGGATTCGGCGAGGCAATTCGTGCGGCAGAGGTCTGTCCGCACGAGCGACCCACGATCACCAATTGTTGTGATTGAGGAACCACCACCACTTGTCGGTGCGGGTACGGAACATCAGGTTCCATTGGCCATCATCCCATCGCAGCGTCGCATCGCGCCAGCCGAGCGGAACTTGCGGGTAAGGATAGAACGGGCCGATGTATGGGAAGGCACTCGCGCTGTACTGCGTCGGGTAGTTCACGGCTGCCGAGTTCGGATACTGAGCGTAGGAAGGCCACGCATAGTCCGGCAAACTCGGGTTGTTATAGACCGCCTGTGAAGCTCCCATGCCCGGATGACCGTAGGACTGCGGAGGCCCGCCCGGACCCATTGGCATCGCGCCGCCCGGCATCATGCCCGGACCAGGTTGTCCTGGCATGGACTGCCCCGGCATTGGACCAGCACCGGGTTGACGATAGCCAGCACCGGAGACGCCGCTTTGTGGTCCCGGTCCGTATGGACTCTGTCCACCTGGAGCCTGAGCGTATTGAGCACCCGGTCCCATCGGACCACCTGGCCCCATGGGTCCGCGCGGACCAGCCATCTGCTGCCGAGCAGGCTCTTCTGTACACGACAGACGATTGTTGACCGAGCGAACTCCGGGAACCGACGACACCACGCGAGACGCATTGGCTCGTTCGGCCTGAGTTCCCACGCTGCCGTCGAGAATCGCGATGCCGTTCTGATAGCGAATCTGCACGTCGTAGCCGTCGAGATTAGCCGAGGACAACGCGGCCCCAATTTGCTCGGCGACCTCTTGGTTGCCACCAGCGGGAGCCGCGGCTTCGCCGTTGACCTGTTGGACTTGGCGAGAACGCTGTCCACCCGACTCATGATTGGCCGCGACCACGCCACCCTTAGCTGCCGGTTGTTCCGACATCTTTGCGGTGATGCGTCGATTCTTCTCGGTGACGGTCAGACGGTTATCGACTCGCGAGACTCCATCAACCTTCGAGACGATGGCCGAAGCTTTTTCTTTGATCTTGGGATCGTTGACCGATCCCGACAGAGTGGCAACTCCGTCCTTGTATTCGATGTTCACATCACCCTGAACTTTGCCTCGCATCGCGAGAGCAATGTCCTCGGCCACCTTCTGGTTTTCAGTCTTGGTGGTCTTCTTGACTCCAGCCGCAGGCTTCTCGTCCACTTTGGACTTCGGCCCGGCGGCGAGTGTTAGCCCGGGAGTTGCTGCCAGCAATCCCAGCGTCAACACCCACTTCC
>JAYTXB010000377.1:0-4675 GCA_043743205.1 Schlesneria sp. | reverse complement strand
CAGCCGTTCCCAAGCCAGAGCTTGGGAACGAGAAAAGCGGCTCATCTCTGGTAGATCGGCAGGAAGCCGTTATCGACCAGTAGGATCGTGGCGTTGATTGCCGTCGTATAAATCGGGCCGACGTGCCCTTCCTTCCACGAGCCGTTGGCCGATTGCTGGCTCATGATCTGCTTGTTGATGGGAGGAAAATACTTCTCCCAGTCCTTCTCACCCAAGCGGTACTGGACCTGCGCGTAGTACAGATGCGTGTAGTGCCAGTGACCGAACATCTGTGCCTGGTTCGCGCCGCCACTGATGTTCTTCTCGCAGTACTTGAGTAGCTTTTGAGCGGTCTCGTTGTCGTACTCGCCGGAGTTGAACAGGCAGGCGATGGCGGCCGCACTGATCGGCGGGCGCGATCCACCGCCACGGATGCTGTACTGCACTCCGCCATCCGGAGCCATGCACTTGCGGATGTATTCGACCGCCCGGTCGATGACCTCTTTCGACACGGGGATCCCCGCGTTGCGACAGGCCCGCAGGCCCTGGACCTGCGTGACGCAGGTCGAACCCTCATCGAAGTTGTTTCCATCCTTGGCCGACACATAGCCCCAGCCGCCATCAGGTGTTTGAGCCTCACCACAGAACTGCACCGCCTTGGTGAGGACTTCCTTCAGCTTCTCACGCCGCCGGGCATCCTCCTCCTCGCCGAACACCTGAGATAGGAAGAGCATCGAGAACCCGTGCCCGTAGGTGTAATGATAGTCGTGCTTGTAACCGATCAGCCCATTCGGCTGTGAGGTCTCAATGAGGTAGTCCACCGCTGCCGAGATGCTTTTCGCATACTTGCCGCGCGTCGTCGTTGAGCCTTCGCACAGCATCGCGTTCCCAGCCAAGGCCGTCATCGCCACGCGGTACTGGCCCTGATTGGCTTCCCAGTACCCCTGCCGATGCTGTTCACCGACGAGCCAATCCAGACCGCGCTGCGCCGACAGTTTGATCTTCGGATCCTTCTTGTCCGCGCGAGCGATGCTCGGCACGACGACGCACGCAACCATAGCCAACACGAGCACCAAGCGACGCGACATCAGATCACCTCCACAACGGGAACCGACGACCGACCAAACCATTGAAACATCGCCAGCGGAAACGCTTCGATGTCACGTATTATTGGCTATCCAACAACGTATCCCAGCCGTTTCCATCGAACATGCGATCAACGAGGGCTTCCAGTTGCTCGCAATCGGTGATCGCTTGCAACGCCGACAACACTTCGGCCGGGATCGGGCCGTGTCGTCGCACGCCGCTTCTCAACAAGATCGAACGAGCCTCTTCAGTCCGGCCCTGCTCAAGCCCCTTTTCCAATCCCTCCTCCAACGCTGTTTCCGTGGCATAACGGAGACTCGCCTCTTCGTCGCGGGATCGCTTGAGGCGGGATTCGTATTGCTCTCGTTCGACTTCGCTTAGCGACAACATGGTGAGTGTTCCTGTGGCCTGCCGGATTTCTGGGATCGATAGGGACTCGGGAAGATTTGTCGGATCGAGCTCGCTGCCGTGTCGCAGGAAATAGGTCCAACGATCTTCGTCCTCGCACAATTCATCGACCGTTTTCGGGAACTTGGGGAGTTCCAAAACATGAATCGCCAGGTGATCGCTGTAGCGCACGCCAGATTTCTCGTCCGCCAATTCGTAGCGACCATGATAGCCGGGTGATTGAGGGAACAATACCGCGTTGACGAAGCAGATGACGATGACCGGTCGGAGTCTTTCGTAGCCTTCACCCTCTTTCAATTGCTGCGAGTAATGCTTGGCGGCGTAGTACAGCAATCGTTCGGGAAACGAGGCCTTGGCGAAGAGCTGCATTTCCAGCAGGTATTCACTCCCGGCTGCGTCGCGGGCTTTGATGTCCAACACCGAAAGACGGTCGTCCACGGCATCCTTCAAACTGAACGGGTTGAGAATTGTCACGTCCTGTAACGGTGGCACGGCTGACCCGGCCAGAACGGCGTTCAATAGATGACGCAACACATTCGTGTTCTCTTCACTGCCGAACACCCGCTTGAAGGCATAGTCCACTTTGGGATCAATCCCGCTAATCATCTCGCCTCCCGAAACAGCTCTTGGTCGCGACACACAAATTCGCTCACCCCGTGAACTCGTTCCCGACCTTGCGCGCCCGCTCCGGCTTATCGACGTTGATGCCGAGCTTCATCCCCGCCTCAACCAGCAGATTCCAACCGGCGGCCAGTTGGACAAAGCCGGACAAGTCGCCTGCGTCGGGGATCGTGATCGTCGGGAACATCGTCGGGCGTGACGAGACGGCGATCACCGTCAGGCCGACTCCCTTCACGAGGACATCGTGGAACTTCTGCTCCGATTCCGGATACGGGTCGATCCAGATGACCACATCGCTCGTCTGCATCACCTCCTCGATGCCATGCACCGCGTATGTTCCTTCGAGAAAGTCGCTTCGTTTGCGAGTGATCTCGTTCGTCTTCAACGCCAGTTCTTCGGCCACGCCGTCGTTGCGACCGGCGAAGTAGATCGTCCCCGCGCCGCTGATCTTCTGCGTGAGAGCTGCATCGACAGGCATCGTCAGCGCGGAGCGAACCTGCTCGGCCAACCCGGCCAATCGCGGCGCGAGCGTTTCCTCCCCGGCAATGCTCTCGACGAGTACACGGCAGAACAGCGCCTGCTCGACCACGCTCTTCGTCGCGGCGACCGCTCCCTCTTTGCCACACGCCAGCACATGGCCTCGGTTGGCAAGCGCTTCGAGCGGTGAGTCGGGTGCCGCGGTGAGGCTGTACCGTTTCGAGTGCCCGGCTGCCTTGAGGCTCGTGAACAGACGAATCACCTCCGCCGTGCGGCCCGAGTTCGACATGCCGAGCACCGCCCAATCGGCCAGCGCGTACTCCTGCGACTGCCGCCCGGCCTCGGTGTGGAGCGTCGTCGCCCAACCCTGTCGCCGCGAGTGCATGATGGCACTCTTCGCCGGGAACAAACGGCTCGATCCCTCCCCGGTAAACAGCAACTTGCCGACGAAGGAGATCTCGGAGGCGGTGGCCTTCACGATGCTTGGATCAAACGCTTGAATCGCCTCCGCCGCAGCGAGCATGTCGCGGACGAGGTTGAATTGGGAATACGGGGCACGATCAGCTTGCACGACTGTGTTCCTCTGATGTTGGGATCAGGCCGACTTTCACAGCCCTACCACGAACGAGATTGATTTCGCGATACACACGGCCCGCGAGCTTGACGCAAGGTTGGTTCTGAAATGCTGTCAACGGTATGTGATCTCCGATGTTGGTAACAACGACTGCAATTTTTCTTGCGCATTCGCGGACAAATTCCTCGAAGGTACCTGAAGAAACTTCACACCTCGAAGAGCCGAAAGTTGGTCGATATTGTGGTCGGTAGGAAACGTGCCTTTGAATCGGAGCGACACTAATTTGAGCCGTTCGATCACGGATATTTGGTCCGCAGTCAACGTGGGATATGCCAATGTCAGGAATTCCAGATTTTTCAAATGGGGCAGTGCTTCAAATGCCGTTTGCACTGGAATGGCGGCAGGAATATCCATCGTGACAACAGGTGGTCTCCCCGTAATCAACTCCCGAAGACTGATCCAGTCATCTCCTGAAGCACCCATTGCGATAAGGTTTTCGAATGCTGCTCGTTCGCGGTCGGCCGCTCGTCGTTCCGAGATGATCCACAATGAACACGATGAAATAAAAACCACGAACACACTGAGCAAAAAAACGGGTTGCCTCATTCCCATGATTGACTTCGAAGGTAGTTGATCGCTGACCATCGCATGTCCACCGCAAAACGAGAGCCAAAAGAAAGAAGCCGACTTCACACCTTCGCCCTTTTCGCCGCGAGCGACGCATACTTCGGAAGCTCGCCCACCAGCGGGGCCGCATAGTCGAGGAACGTCTTCGTCACGCCGAAGCCGTCTTTGGTGATGAAGTTGTCGGGCATCGGGCGTTCGTGGTTGGCAACTTCGCTGAGTGAGGCCGTGCCAAAGTCGATCGCGTACGGTTCGCTCGGCTTGTTGGTGCGCTGCATGGTCACCATGACTCCCCCCTCGCCGCGCAGGGCCAGTTTCACCGCTTGCTTGCCGCAGGCGTAGGCTTCGGCGACATCGAGCTTCGTGGCGCGATCGGCCGCGCACATCGGGAGTGATTCGGCGACTTGGAACTCGCCGCGCCAGCCGAACTCGTTCGCGATCATGCGGTGTAACAGCATCGCGGCACTCGTCCCGCCCATCGCGCCGAACTCGACGTTGCCGAACTTGTCCTTTGTCTGAGAAGCACTCAGCGGCGAACCGTCTTCGTTGGTCACACCCTCGCCACAGACGATGCTCGCGAAGCCATGCTTCTTGTGAGCCGCCGCGACCGCTTGCAAGAAGGCGGCTTGATTGAAGCGACGTTCGGGCAGCAACAGCACGTGCGGGGCGGAGAGTTCACTCGTGCGAGCCAGAGCAGCGGCAGCGGGCAGCCAACCGGCGCTGCGGCCGATCGACTGGAAGATCACAAACTGATCGACCTTCTGCATGTCGCGAGCCAGCACGCCCGCCTGCAACACCGACATCGCGACGTACCGCGCGGCACTCGGATAACCGGGCGTGTGGTCGGTGCCAAACAGATCGTTATCGACGGTCTTCGGCACGCCGACGCCGACCATCTCGTGACCG
>JAYTXB010000376.1:0-2085 GCA_043743205.1 Schlesneria sp. | reverse complement strand
GCCTTCTTCGCCGAAAAGTCCGGGGCCTCACGGCACCCGGCTCACCAAACTCCGACAGTGATTGATGCGTCGCTTCTTAACGTCTTTGCAAACGATCTCGAAACTTTTTCAGCTGAGCCGGGTTTGCTTCCCACGCGGTGTATGTTTGACACCGAAGGGCCTCATTGAAATGTCAGGCTCAACCAGCGTTTGCGTGCCACGGTTTGTGCGAGAGGAAGTTCATCATGGTTCGATCCACCGGTTTTGTATTGGTTGTCCTGACGTTGACGGTTCTGCTGAACGCTGTGGCAGATGCCGGTCCCGGACAAGGGAAGGCCAAGGGAGCGCGTCCGCAGGGGAAGGGGAACGGCCAGAATATTCCCGCTGAAGTGTTGAAGCGATTCGACAAGGATGGCGACGGGAAGCTGAATGAGACGGAACGCGCCGCCGCGAAGAAGGCGCACGACGAGCGAGGGGGGCGTCCTGGCCAGCCGGGCGGTGATGGAAAGCCGGGTGATGGCAAGATGAAGGAAGAGATTCTGAAGCGGTTCGACAAAGACGGTGATGGCAAACTGAACGAAGCCGAACGCGCTGCGGCCATGAAGGCCCGCGAAGAACGTGGCGGGAAGCAGAAGTAAGCGGTGCAGATGGCCCGCAGTCCCCAGGGATGCGCGAGGCGATCCGCGTGAAAGACTTCCGAAGTCTTTAGAGACTTCGGAAGTCTGGATTCCAGTGGACGCTGAAGAATGTCTCAGACGCCCCGTGGAGGAATCAGCTACCTCAAGCCGACCGGTTGCAGCGGGCACTTGGCGGCGACGAAGCTCTCGCGCCGCGCGTCCGTCGCGAACTCCACCGTGACCGTGCGATTCTTCGCCAAGCCGCTCGTTTCAATCACGGTCCCCAAGCCGTAGCGCGGATGCCGGACCTGCATCCCGACGGCGAAGCCCAACGACAGCTCGACCTGCTGAGTCGTTCCCGCTTCCAACGCGGCACCCGTCGTGAGATGCAGGTTGCTGGGGAGCGAGCGACCGGGACGAGTGAGACTCTTCGCGGTGCGATTCAATCCGCCGGGCTTCGATGAGGCAAACGAAGGCTTCGCGTAGTCGCGGGTTGAGTCTGGCGACACTCGTTCAGCGAAGCCGCTGCGGTGCTGCTGCGTGAGTTCAGACGGCGCAGGCTCATTGTGATCGGCGGTCTCATGCGCGATCGCGTCGGCGTGATGCTCGGCCTCCTCGAACTCGCGATGGTCGTCATGCTCTGCGCCCACTTGCTCGCCCTCATCGTGTTCGCCGAAGCCGTGTTCGCCGAAGTCGGCGGCGCTGAAGTCACCGAATTGAAAGTCCTCCGCGCCGGTGCAGTCGCGATGTTGAAGCGTCAGCTCTTGGAGAAAGTCGCTCGGGATCGTGCTGAGGCTCCGGCCGTGAATCTCACGCCGTTGAGTATGCGTGAGGACGAGCTTCTCTTCGGCGCGGGTGATCCCAACGAACAGCAACCGCCGCTCTTCTTCGAGTTGCCGGATGTCGTTCTCGCGCAGGGACCGTTCGTGCGGGATCAAGTTCTGTTCGACTCCGATCACATAGACGACTGGAAACTCCAAGCCCTTCGCGGCGTGGAGCGTCATCAACGTCACCGCGCCGGTCGTTTCATCCAGCGAGTCGATGTCCTGCGCGAGACTCGCCGTTTCGAGAAAGTCTCCCAATGAAGCTCCCCGTTCGGTCTGCGGCTCTTGCTCGTCGTACTGCCGCGCGGCACTGACCAGTTCGTCGATGTTGCCAATCCGCTGCATGTCATCTTCATCGGGCGATGACTCGAACTGTCGCATGAACCCGGTTCGCCGCAGGACGAGTTGCAGCAGTCCCTCGACCGACTGCCATGTCCCCTCGCCCCCAGCCTTGTGGGGGAGAGGGCTAGGGTGAGGGGGGCTTTCGAGGTCAGGTTGAATGTTTAAAGGTGAAGCGTTAAGGCCGGACGAAGCGGCCGATAGCGAGCTGAAAGCTTGATCGCGGTTCAGCCCCCTCACCCTAGCCCTCTCCCCCGAAGACGGGGGCGAGGGGACCAAAGATGACCCGCAACTGAATTCGGTCAATTCCTCAATCAGCGACGCGA
>JAYTXB010000375.1:0-26443 GCA_043743205.1 Schlesneria sp. | reverse complement strand
GTAATTGCCGTTCCAATAGCCGAGATATTGCGGGTGGCGGTTGAAGGCTGGCTGGTAACTGGTGTTGGCCAGATTGACGGTGCGATTATTGAGGTTGATTGTGTTGCCGCCGAGGGACTGGCCGACGACCCGCGCGGATTGCGTGCCTGTCAGTTGTGAGCGAGTTCCAACTCCAATGTTGCTGTTCGCCCCTTGGCCCATGTTCGTTCGAGGTTGACCGACCGCACCGGAGAGCCCGCCATTGGCTCTGACTGGCGCGCCGGTTAGGATGTTACCGGTTCTGCCGCCATCCAACGGAACTTTTGCCGCAGACGTTCCCAACCGTGTTCCCGCTCCCGAAGGGGTCGTGGCTGGCTGCGGACGCGCCTGTCCGCCGAGGTTCGGCTGACTGAACGAGGGAGTTCGGTTGTTGTTCGTCGGTGCCTGTCCGCCGCGTGGGGCAGCAGGCGAACCGCCTCCGCCAGACGGAACGTGAACCCCACCTCCCCCGCCTCCGCCTCCGGGCTGTCCGCCGCCACCGCTAGGTCGCCCACCACCCTGATTTCCACCACCACGTTGCCCGCCACCGCCTCCCGCACCCTGCTGACCTCCATTTCCTCCACCGCCGCCGCGAGCGAACAGCGAGGCCGATGTCAGGGTGACTGCGAGACCGCAGGCAATTCCCATTTTCCAAAGTTTGATTTTCATGGCAGGACTTTCCAAAAAGACGCCGATATATTGGGCGAGAGAGGCGAGATAAGTGTCATTTCAATTTTGAAGCACGGTCGTCGTCAGCCATCTCCGGGGACGGTGCGCGACGCACAATCGTTACCAACTCACTGTCAGGAAGCTGCACGCCACCGACCTCGTGATCGACGGACTGCCACGTCATCGTGTAGTCATTGACGAGCGTATAGATGCTCGTACTCGACGCAGGTTGACCATCAGCGGTGACACCCGTGGACTTCAGCACCCAGCGATCATCATCGCGGTGCCAGAACCCCTCGGCGTGACCACCTTCCGAATCAAATATCCAAGCCTGCAACTTGCCGGTCAGAGGATTCCAGCCGATCCGTTGCGTGCCGCTCATCGCCTCTTGTCCGGCGACTTGAATGACGAACTTTCTCAACAGGAAGTTGCCGTCATCGACTGTCTCACACGAAAAGATCACGAGCGACGCGTCACCTTCATCAACCCAGTCTCCTTGCAGCCAAGAGAGCTGTTCGAGTTGGGCACGATGTTGCCGGCGTCCTTTAGGGGCATGGTCGCGAACACTTGCAGCGAGCCACTTGCCCTCGGTTTTCACATGCACCGCTGTATAGCGGCTGGAGATGGGGGTTGAGCCGTCTCCCGGTGTGACCGTCGTCGTGCCATCTTCCACCGCCACACCGGGACTGATGAAACGGATGGAGTCGATATTCAACTCCATCTGACAAACCGGCCTCCCCGCGAAGCACGCCGTCAACGCTTCTTCAATGGCTTCACGCCCCTGATAAACGTTCCCTTGCTCATCAATATATTCGGCATCCGCCGTGAAATGAGCCGCGAGCAGCTTGGCATCCGCGTCGCGATACGCCTTCTCAAACGAATCGCCGGTCGCACGAATCGCCACTTCATCAGGCGAACGGCTCGGCTTCACTGGTGAGGCAACGCCGGGTTGTCTCTCGGCGGACTTGGTCGCCGGCGTTATCACGGCCGGTTTGGATGGCTCGATCACCGGTTTGCTTGCTGTTTTAGGGACAGCCTTCGTTGCCGGGAGTGGCCCCTGAGTAACAGCTTTTTGGGGGGACGCTTTGTCTTGTCCCTCGCCTAAGCAGAGTGTAGCAAGCGTCGTGACACAGACGGCCAGAATCATCGCACGTAACATGTTGACCTCCCGACCACCGACCGCCCGTAGACGGTCGATGGGTAGATATAGAGTTTCCACTGAAATCAGTTCGATGGAGCCGGTGCTGTTGCTGGAACTGGAGGAGCGGGTTGGTTGACGGTCGCAGTCCCAGACGTGCCATACGTCATCTGTCCAGGACCGTAGTTACTGGTTTGCTGATAGCTGTTGTTGCCGCATCCCGTATTGCAGTTTTGTTGGCTTCCACAGTTTCCGGAATTGCGAAATCCGGAGTTGTGATAGCCAACGTTGCCATTCTGTTGGCAACAACGATTGCGTTGGACTCGGCAGCACCGAGCCTCCGCGTCGGAACTTCCGACAGTGAGACTCAACGCGGTAGCCAACACTCCGGCCAGAGAAAACAGTTTTCGATTCATTGCAACATTCCTTTAAACAGATTCCCCAAACATAGCCCCTGTGGGCCGTTCATCTTGTGAGACACAAGCCTCCAAGACCTACTGCACAATCGCGACTTCCGCATCGTTCGCGCGAACATCGGTAGCAGCCTCAGCACAAATGCGCTCCCACACCTCCCACCGGTGAACGGGAACACTGGCATCGGCTTCAAATCCCAAGCGGACGCTGCCCGGCCTAAAGCCAAGCACGGTGATTTTGAGTCGTTGTTCAAACGCGGTCGCGCCTCCGACCACGATCGCCTCATCTAGTTTGCGCGTTAAGACCAACATCAATATTGTTCCTTCCTAAAACGCCCGTGATCTGAATTGACGTGCGATCAGTGAGCTTCATGACAAGGCAAACTCAAACCGCTCACAACCCACGACTTCGTTGTGGCCATTCGTCCTGAGCGAGAACATTTGGGCCATCGCTCCCGACGTAATGGCATGTAGGACGGCTCGCATTAATGGCTCCACTTCTGCAGCCGTCTCGCACACGTCGCGATCAGTGATCGCGTTTGCTTTCCTACCGCGACGAAGCAAGCGAGTTCGCAACAAGATGTCGATGAAAGTCTTGTCCCCGTGCCGCGCTGGCGGCAGAGTTGGCGAGTTTCATCTCGGCGTGTGACAAGCCACCGTGCAACGTGATGACCAGAGTGGCCTCACTGATCACGACTGCAGTCGGTGCATTTCTTGTCGTCTGTTCATCAAATAGGACGATCGTGTCGGCAACCTGCGGGGCTGAGGTGAAGTCGGTATTGTCCATCGATTTCATCCTTAGCTGGCCACAGACATCACCCATCGAAGATATCGACAACACTGAACCTCGATGTCGTTTGACAGAATTGAAAGCCCAGACAGGTCCATATCCACCTCTTGCACAACTTGTTTTCCGTAGAAGGTGTTGACCTCTCCACGCAAGCTCAAACTGTCGTCGCGACCAGTCAATTGAAAGTTGCGTACGCGGCTTCCAGCCGAGTGAACAATTGGGCGACGGCCAGTTGAACCAGCTCGCTGTCATGGCACAGCGTGTACCCTAAAGCGTGAGGACACCTCGACTGCGAATGCACGTCGATCCTTCTTGCATTAATAAGCAATGCGCGTGCGCAGGCAGGAGTGGCTATGACTGACTAAAAACCTCGGGGAATGCGCCCTAAGAGAATCAAAATCAACACGATCATCAACACGAGTCCCAAGCCACCACTGGGACCGTAGCCCCAGTCGCGTGAATGGTTCCAATTCGGCAATCCGCCCGTGATGAGCAGGACGAGAACGATCAGTAAAATAAGTCCCATAGCAATCGTCCTTTGTTGGTAGCCCTGGTGTTTCGCAGCGAGATCATCTCGGCGGCGGGTCTCAGCGAGAGACCGATCAAACAGAAGCACATTGGCTTCCGGCAAGTTGCATAAGCACATCTCGCGCCCCAACTGGCGGCTCTTGCGAAAATCCCGGCAACAGCCAGTTTGATTGATGATTTCCGGTTCTGTCACCGCACGTTGACGATCGCCCCTGCGACTTCCGAGCATGTACTGTGTTCTGACCGACCATGTCGCGCGGCGGGCGATCAGCCGTGCTGTTTTCCTCACCGAGTGACGCTTATCGCGAATGAAGAGTGTTGCATTACACATCCAAGCCACTAAGCAAGTTCAGGCGGCGAGACCCAGATGGGGTCTCGCCGCCTGCGGCTTGAATCAATGTTGCCCCGAACGTTTCGCCTTGACTTTCATCTTCTACGCGGCGAACGCCAGTACATTACCACGCGTTGTCGAAACCAGTATAGAACCCAACACCATACGGACTATACGATGGCGTGTAGTATTGGTTGGAGTACCCGGAATGACCGTATCCATTGTAGTAGCTCTGACTGCCATACAAGTTGCCGTTACTATACGGAGACTGGTACGAGTTGCCAGGGCCATAACCGTAGGCATCGTCGCCATATCCATAATACGACTGGCCGTATGGCCGATAGGTGCGGTAGTAGCCGTTGTTGTTTTGATAACCTCGACCATAGCCGCCGTAGTAGCCTCGCCCGTACGCATTGTACTGTACGCCGCCGCGGCCGATGGTCAGCGATTGAGCAGATACAGTCCCTGACGTACCAGGCGTCACGAACGACGCGATCGCGAGCGCCGCGATGTAGAGAACTCGTCTCATGATGTTTCCTTTGCTAGCCAGAATGTGATTGAGACCGACTGAGATGGCACGCGGCACCTCGCGGCGACCGCGTGCCATCTCAGCGGCTAGGTTTAGTCGGCCTTGGTCGGCTCGGCTTTGTTCAACGCCAACTTCGGAGCGACGGGGGCATTCAAACGATGCTTGCGAAGGTCAACGAGTTGATCCTTCGTCAGTACCTTTTCAATTTCCGCCAGCTTGTCTGCTTCCAGAGACACCAGTCGGGTATGTAGGCCCTGAATGTCGCGGTTCATCGAACGCAGTTGCGAACGATATTTGTCCTGAACTTTGTCGGCGGCAGCTTCCTGCTCGTCGGTCAGCGTCACTCCGGCAGCCGCGATCCCTTCTTCGGCGGCTTCGCCTGGCTTGGCACTGTCTTCGTTGGGCGTGATTTTCGCCTGATTCACTTTGGTACTTGTCGCCGCCATGACCTTCTCGTGCTGGGCCGTCTTCCGGCGTTGGACGCGTACTTGGACCCGTTGAGGCTCGCTGAGGTTGTCCTCAATCGCGGCCATCAGCGATGACTCCATGCAGATAGTCTGCATATAGCGCTCACTGAATTGGTTCCACACCAGACTGAGCGAGGCATCGTAGTTGCGGACGATCTCCTTAATCTGACTCTGCTGCTGCTGCGCAGTCAAATTAAGCTTCTCTGCCCACTCGGGAATTGCTGCCGACTCGGTGTGAGCCTGCGTTGCTTTAGCAGCAGGCTTGGCCACCGCGCCGGCGGGCTGTTCGGCAAGCGCCGTAGCGATGGACAGCACGCTGCCAAACGCCAATAGATTCGTTAGACCTCGGAAGCTGTGGCGACGCAACACGACAACTCCATAAGCCTGCACATCGCGAAAACCGGTCATTAACTTACGCATCGTAATCTTCTCCCTATAAAACACTTCAACACACACAGGGCGGACATTCCGCTCGTGAAATCATCGCGCCACAGCGCGTACGTCGAGCGAGTTGGCTCAACGACCAATAACTGGTGATCGAGATCTGCCTGACCGCAAGATCACGCAGGCGCTTTGCGCCTAACGATTGTCGTCGCTCCAAATGAGCGGAGACCGATATCGAGCAGTGTTGGAATGAACGCCGACACCAGCCAGGGCCAATGTCTGTACGCCATTGATGGTTGCTGCATTCAACATGCCGCCAAAGTACATCCAATGGCATAATCGCGGCATTGATACGCAATGTGCCACATTACACGCACTCTGTGGACGGAGGCGCTCAGCCGTTTACCTTGTTAAAACAACATCTTCCTCGGCGATGGGAACCATATACTCGTCGTCTTCGCCAACCACAGCGCCGATTCTGAGATGATGCTTTCCTGTGTATCCTGGAAGCGGTAGGTCAATGCGAAAACGCAGCTCGCCATTCACGTTGGAAACAACTTTGGCGGAGGATTGAGTGACCACCTCTACACCATCAGCTCTGGTTTGAACCATCTCAACGAGAATGACTGCCTCGCCCTCAATTGTTCGGTCGGCCTTCAGGACGCCCTGCATTGCAAACGGCTGCGCGATGCGTAGCCCCGGTGGTATCGTGAGTTGATGCGGCTGCTCTTCTGTACCATTGGTTTTGTCGATGCGAATCTCTGGCAACCCGATCACGAGAGCCTCTGGATGAGCGTAATCGGGGTTCGCATTGTTGGGAATGCTTGTATAACTCACAATACGCTTGTTACACCCTGGAGTGGCACTTCCCCCAAATAGGAATTGCTGTCACAACCTCACGTGGTTCCAGCGAGTCCGATAATGGAAACCCAGTGCAGTTCATTCCTCATGGCACGTTCTCTCAATGGCGGACAGCTCACCTGACACATAGCACTTCCGCGCCGCCGCGAACGATCGGCCAGCATAATGACGGCTACTTTCAGACTGTGCTTTAATTGTGTCATGGCCTGATCACGACCTCCCTTGGTTATCGCCCTCAACCCGCCCCGCGATTTACGGCAATCACTGGGCCATTCAAATCGCAAGCCTAACGTGACGCCATTCAAAACGACAAAGCCGACGCAGCGAATCCAAATAAGGTATTCCGTCGCGTCGGCTTACTCATTAACTAGCCTCCCCGCACAAGGCGGTGGGATGCTATTTAGTTAGTCTTCCGAGTCCTGTTAACAAGACAAGTGCAACTTGCCGCTCGCTATTAGTGAACGCATGTTAGCTAGCTGCACTACAACAACAAGTCCGTTTATGCCATTCTACTCATAACGGTTGTGTATTAGTAGTAAGTACATAATCGCGGATACACACAAACTAGATACGCAATGTGTGAATTCACCTGATGTTCAACGATGTCAAGTGACGCCGGGTTCCGCCAGTGATTTGATCAGAGCGAGGTCGCGGTGAGCCGGTCCGCAAATCACGTGGCCGCTGCTGTCGAACCGCGAGCCATGACAGGGGCAGTCCCACGTTGCATCATTGCTGTTCCAGTTTACGAGGCACCCCAAGTGCGGGCAGACGGCGGAACATGTGTGAAGCACACCGTGCGGGTCTCGATAGACTGCGAGTTTCGACAGGCCGTCTCGAACAATCGCTCCCTGCCCTTTTGAAATTAGGTCTACCGATGAGACATCACCGGGTGTGATCCACGCGGTAAACTGCTGAGCGACATTCACGTTCTCTTCGAGGAACCGACCGGCAGCCATCAGTGTCAGGCGGGACGGGTTGTATAGGGAAGCCCAAGGATTTGGACGCCCCACGATCAGGTCCGACAACAGCATTCCGGCAATTGTGCCGTGAGTCATTCCTTGGCCGGAATCGCCCGTGGCGACATAAATGTTTGGATTGTCTGCAGGGTTTCTGCCAATGAATGCGAGACCGTCATTCGTTTCCATAACCTGCCCCGACCAACGAAACCTTGGCTCTCCGAGGATTGGAAACCGTGTCTTGGTCCACGTGGCAAGTCGTGAGAAGCGGGTCTCCGCATCGTTTGCCTGTCCCGTCTTGTGATCTTCGCCACCGACCAATAGCAATTGTTCCGTTTCCGGGTTCCCCAGCACGGCCCCGTTGACATTCATCGGCTCGAAGTCTTCAAGTCGCACAAAGTGGTAAGGAGTTTTCGCGTCCCAATAAAGTGCCTTGTCCACTGATCCGCGTGGAACCGCGAACCCGCACACATAAGTTAGATACGGAGCCTGCTTCGTGTGAATCGCAAACATGTCATTGAAAGGCGAGTTCGTTGCGACCACGACAGCCTTCGCTGTGATCGACAGTTCGCCGCGAATATTGACTCGCAGCAAGGGTTGGTCATCCGTCGCGTCTGCCGAACGCTCTTTGAACTCGTCCACCACGCTCTCAATTCCCTCTGCGTGCGCCTGAGTGAAGATGCGGCCACCGCGACGCAGCACGGCGGCCGCGAGTCCAGTCATCAACTTCATGGGATGAATTTGGGCTTGCCGGGGGAACTTCAACGCTGGCCCGGTGAAATAGTGATGCAACGGTGCGTGCAGGACTGGTTCCACGATAACCCCGGCTGAATGGGCGGCACGCAGTTCGTCGTTGAGCAAATTGGGAGAGTCGTTCGGTGGATCGAACAGGTAGCCGTCGAGACGTGTGAACTCGCAGTCGATTCCTTCTTCCTTGGCGATCAGTTCGATGCGATCAATCGCGGCGGTATGACTTTGTGCCGCCAATTTCGCACCGTCGCTTCCGTGCCAGGCTTCGATGGATACATAACGATCGTCAATCGCATTCGTCAGGTGCGCCGTCGTGTTTTGAGTTTGACCGAAGCCGACAGCGACCTTGTCGATGACGACTACCGACTTTCCTTCACGGCACAGGTGATAAGCCGTCATCATGCCTGCAATGCCGGCTCCGACGACACAGATATCAGCCGTAGTGTCTGCGGTTAGTGGAGGGCAATGTAATGTCGGCCCCGTCATTTCCCAATAAGAGGCGTAATTCATAATCGGCAGGCTTTCGTTTATGGATCAGGTAAGTTTATTTGTGGAGACGCCTCATGAAGACGGCATCGACAATGTTTCTGCGATCGCTGGAAGAGATAAGACGCGTTATCGTTTGCGGAGTTCTCGGCAGCACGGAGACTCTGCCAGCGTAAAGACCATGATCTTTTCTCCCGTGACCGTGCTGATGTCGTGGTGCAGACTGACAACGTTGACACCGTTACAGGCTGCGATCATCTTTTCCAAACTCGATCGAGCCGTCTCTACCAATTGAGTCCGAACCTGATTCAACAGGTCGCGCCCTTTCTCGACGGTCAATGATTTGGCCAGATGTTGTTCGACGGCAGTGAGCGCTCCCATCACACGCACGACCAGCAGGTCTCCGATCAGGTAGGCGTGAATGTCTTTGGGACCGCGTCCCATATATTCAATTTCAAAACGGCGGATGCCGTCGCAGATGAAGGCTTCTATTTCGCCCGGAGAATTCATACGAGGCACTCCTTATGAAAGGCGTCACAACAGAGGCGAGGCTGATGCGGCGCGAGTGGTACCGATCGACGGCTCAGTGGCTACCCATGTGGACAGACCAAGAAACGGGTGTCGCGATTCCAGCCATTGGCGAGTTTCGAGGAGCGTGGTCGTCACGATTGTCGCGCCCGCTTCTGCCAGTCGATCACGATCAGTGTGATCGATTCTTCGTTCACCCCATCGGCCCACAATGAGCGGCACGTCTTTGTTGGCGGATCGTAACTTTTTGCAGAGATAGCGAGCTTGAGCGATGCTTCCGGGTGGGATCGCGGCGATGCAGATCGCCGCCGGAGCCTCCATTGCAACGCGCGCGACCAACTCCGAGGTGAGGGTCTCTGGAGAAACAAGTTCGATGTTCCAACGTGTTGGGTCCAGCAATTCACTCAGCATCGCCAACGCCGTTCGATCCGTAGCTCCACCGGCCGAACAGGCGATCACGTTCAATCGACCAGAGTCAGACTTCATTGCCCCGTCGTCAGACAGTTTTAAATCTGTAACGGAGGCATCGCTTCGGCGCATATTCACTTCGGCGAACGACTGGTTCAGCGATTCCAGTAGTGAATCTCCTTCTTCGTCGGTGAGATGCCCCCGTTTGAGATCACGTTTGGCATAGTTCAAGGCGGGGATTAACAGTTCGTCAAACACCTGTTCAGCGTCAGGCTGTTGCAACCTGGCGACAATGAGTGCCGCCGCTTCTTGATGGTTCCGCACGAGCAGCCTCTGGTAGAAGCCAACATCAGCGGTCAATGCGGGCTGGTCTCCCAACAGGACGTTGAGGAATCCGAATTGCGGGATGTTCTTTCCCAAGACGACGAGGCAAACAGCGAACGGCGCAGAGAGGATCAAGCCAATCGGTCCCCACAGAAACAGCCAGAATGCCGCCGAGATGAGCAACGCCGTGGGAGCGACTCCCGTCGTTTTGCCGAACGCCAGTGGCTCGACGATGTTGTTCGAGATTAGTTCCAAGAACATGACAAAGCTGAAAACCGCGATCGGCTGCCACCAACCTTCCGACATGGCCAAACTCATCGCGATCGGAAAGACCGCTCCCACCCAGGGGCCGATATACGGGACGAAGCGGAGCAGCGCCGCCAAGTTTCCCCATAACACGGCATAGGGCATTCCCAACAGAAACAAGCCCGCCGTGAGCAAGACGCCAAAGCCACCGTTCACGATCGCCACCATCACGATGTAGCGACTCACACGATCCGTCGCGTCTTCCAAGGCTTTGCTGGTGAGTGTCAGGTTTGTCTTGCCCGCGAGCAGCACGAGGCGGTCTCGCAGGCCTTCACGCTCCAATAGAAAGAACACCAGCAGCACGAAGGTGAACGCCATCGTTGCCAAGACTTCAAACGCCGAACCGAGATAGCCGGTCAGCGACATCCACGGTATCGAACCCGATGGCACGGCGACGGGTGTGACGACGTGAGCAATGGCCGGTTCGACCACTCCACCCGATGCCGCGTCGGCGCTGAGCGAATCAGCCGACTCGCGTAGCTCACGTCCCACTTCTTCGATCATTTCTTCAAAGCGATGAGCCATGGGGCCGGAAAACAACTGTTTCAGCGTTTTGACCTTGGCGGTGATCTTGGTCGTGTTCTCGGGGATTTCGGAAATGAGCCGGGAGATCTGGCGGCTTCCAACCACACCGATGACCGCAAAGACAATTCCCACGGCCGAGACCGCGACAATCACAGACAGAACACGTCCCAAGCCGCGCTGCTGCAAGCGTCGCACCAGCGGATTGAGCAGGAACGTCAGCAATGTCGCGAGGGCAATCGGAATCAGAACCGGTCGCCCCCGGGACAACCCCAAGACAATCACCAATCCGATGAACGTCCTCGAGAGCGCGATGAGAGCTTGTTGCCACGATGTGAGAGACTGTTCTTTGGCCACGCTGCGCCCGTTCGTACTGAAGTTCAATTGCAAGCCTTGTCGCGCATCGGCCTCCGGAGGGCAGTCGCCAAGAGTGAGGTCGCCAAGCGTTGATCCCTTCTTCGCCCTCGCCTTCGGGGGGAGAGGGTGAGGCGGCGATTCTCAAGTGGCTCTCGACGATCGCGCATTCCAATGAAGTGGCGCGTCCTACGGCACGGTCATCCGTCGCCATCGTTGCGTCTACAGAACAGTCGTGATGGCCGCGAGGCGTGGGTGATTCGGGGACGGTACTTCATCACTCACCGGTTGCAATACCGAGCCGTGAATATGCTGACCGCCCAGTTTGTCCGTGAAGCCGTCCACGACTTCGGCGATTTGAGTCCGAAGAGTCTCTGGAGCCGAACTGGTAATCAGGTCTCTCACGAGTCCAAGTGAGGCACCAATTGCCAAACCGCGCAGGTTGGAAATCTCAGGTCCGAACGTGTCGTTGAGGTGTCCCATCCAAGTCGGTGACGGTTCCGCCACCGGGTTGAGGGAGCTCGCCGCCGCCGCCGTGGTCTGAGTTTGGAGACCGTGACTGGCCACGCTCCGTTCCGGTTCGTTCCAGAACGTGGCGTCAATCGGTTGGCTTTGATTGTTCGAAGACACTGGAACAGGGTCGCTCCGTTCCGATCCCCGACGAGCGGTTCTCGTCGAGCGACGTTCGGGTTGGAGAAGCTGCGATCCGAGGTAGCCCAGGGCCACGGCACCGGCCAGCATCTGCCACGGATAATTTCGGACCTGCTGCGTCAGATCGAACGTCTCCTTGACCGAATCTACCGCTCCGTTGACCGAGCTTCTCACGTTCTCAACGGTCCCTTGGACGGCGGCATTCACGCTGTCAACGGTTTCGGAAACGGAGGCCGTCGCGTTTTGGACTGTCTCCATGACAGCGGCCGTCGCATCGGCCACCGACGCGGTCGCGGCCTGGACCGATTCCGTCACCTTGCCTTCGAGCAATTCCAGCTTCTCGTTCATCGCACTGCGAGACTCATCAATCTGCTGACGAATTACATCTTGTTCCGTTGGCATGGTCAGCACGTCAGGACTCATTGGTCAGTCTCCTTCAAAACTTTGGTCGTTACATCCGTCGAGGGGTTCAAGGTGTTCAACCGAGCGATTCCGGTCATCAGCGGCACGGCTCCGCATCCGGCGACGACACCGCCGACGATGGCATAGCAACCCCACAGCGGTATCGCGGGGACGAGCCGTGAGATCAGCAAAGCCAACATGTGACAGATAAGCAGGCCACCGACCTGGACGAGAACAAAGCCGGTGGCCACTAGCACCAACGCTTCTCTCGTTTCCCGGACATCCCGCAGCATCTCGCTCCGAAACAGAGCGAGATGCCTGAGGCCCAACTCTTGCGCGTCGGCAATGATGCCCGTCAACAATTGCGTGACGCTGACATCGCTGCCGGGTGATGGCTCAGTGGACATGAATCAACTCCGGGGTGACGTACTACGAGCAAGCAGAAAGCCGACACCCACCGCGATGAACAACGCGGGAATCGGGTTCTTCTTGACCATGTTGGTCACGTCACACGCCATCCCTTCGAGACCCTCTCGCTTGAGATAGTCGCCGGTCTCTTCGAGCGTCTTTGCGACCACCGACGAGGCTTGGCCGAGTGTTCCGTCATGAGGAGCGTTATGCCGAATCGCGTCGCCTGCCGCCTTCAAGCCACTTCCCACAGCGACCGTCGCATCTGCGGCCTTGTGACTCAGATACGATGCCGCCTGTTGACCGTCCTTCGATGCTGTACAGGCCATTCCCTTCGCGGCATCGCTGACATACTCCGCCGCAGCGTTGGCTGCTTGACCGAGTGAGTTTCCCACGCCTTGAACCGAATTCTTCATCGTCGTCATTGCATCGGCCATGATCTGACTCCCAAGTGTTGTGTTCGTCGTCGCTTTCTCAGAACGGACCAAGGCTCAACATGAGCCATCGCCTTTGTCCTGCCCGATCCCTTGATGATCGGATCACCTTGAACGCACGCAACCATTGCGCCGTTCGACACAATCTTTCCTTGAAAGCCTGATTCGCTGCGGCAATCGTTGAACGCAATCTGGACGCGAGCAGCGTGCCCCTCTTATTAGCGGATCGGCGACCACTTCGATCGCTCAACGCACAGGTAATCACGTTGGGGAAGACGTGTTTGAACGGGGTCCGCGACCTCGAACAAAGAAACGAGAAAGCCGGAGCCTCGTTAAGACTCCGGCCACTTCATTCAATCATGGCGAGGGTGATACCCATTAACGGGGCATCCCATTTCAACCCGCCAACCGTGTCACTTCAGGCTCGTGGCAAACGCCGCCCCGTCAACGCGGAGACCAAGAAGAGAACCAGAAACACAACAAACAACGCATGCGCCACCCAAGCGGCTTCTCCCGCGATTCCACCGAATCCCAAGAGCGCAGCAATGACCGCGACGATCAGAAACGTGAGTGCCCAATTCAACATGATTCGACTCCAACTGTATGAGGTACGCGTGACTCAACTCTTGCGACACACCGCTCACGGTCGAATCGCATCTGCCTAGCCATGACGCAAACGTGACGAAGCGCCGCGCCCTTTCGTGCATTGACTGCGGGTCAGAGATGAGAAGAGCCATCCGCAAACTGAGTGCCGTTCGCGAATGAAGCGAATGCCGTGACCGCTCAACCAACAGCAGTGCCTATTTCTTCGTGACCTGCGAAGTCCGATTTCATGTGAAGGCTCCAATTCCACAGCAGCATCCACAGGACTTTGACCTAGCAGAAGCAAACTGGATTGAGCGATGATCGCTCACCCTGCGGCCTGATCGACCAACGGCGACGATACTACTTCACGCCAAAACAACGCGCGTGAATTGATCGCCAGATTCTCTTGCGAGCAGTCTTCCATGATTGCTTCTGCTCAAGTTCATGCTTGCATTTTAATGGCTCTCCGCCACTCCTGTTGGCCCGCAGAAATCAGCCGCAGGGCGCTAGCCCCGGTTAAGCGAAATCGAACCGGGGCTAGCGCCCTGCGGCTGAGGTACCACAAGAATCAACACGAATGCGGGTTGTCCAGCAATTTGAACAACGCACTGAAGCTCTTTCGATAGCCGTTGTGCTGCGTGGTAGTCAGGAAGAGCTTGTGCTCAAAGTGCGGGCCAATTCTCCAAACGCCTGCGTCCTCAACGAATCAGTGGCGTACTTGCCCGCACCGGACGGGGCACAGTTGTGGGCCGCGTCTCCGAACAGCAAATCGTACTTCCGGGAATGGATTGGCTCGCCGGGAGCAGGCAGGGTTTCACGGAACAGACACGGTGACCGCTCTCGCTTGAGGAAGTCGATGCTGGTGATGAGGCGGGGATAGCACGACCACGGGTTGACGTGGATGCCCCGCCAACGGCGAAGACCACGCATCAGGCAGGAGTTCACGCGGCGAAAGTCGAGACCACACTTGTCCAGCCACTGAATCTGCAATACCGAGGGAACGCGGACGGCATCCAGAAAGGCGTCAAGCTTCTTCGGGCGTCAAAGCCGCTCGGTTCAGAAGGAGCGACCTTCTCAACAAACTTGGTCCCCGGTTCGATCTCCCCAACGACCTGCAATTCATCGCTCAGCCCGTCAACTTCCACGGAAGAAAGAGTCACAAAGTGTTGTGGCGCGGCGACCGGAAACGACATCGCTGGAATCGGCAGGCCACCTGGCTTCACGCCGTTCACCATTCACTGGCAGGAGCGCACTTGCACCAGCTGCGCCCTGTTCCGGCAGGCTGTGCGTCGCGGTCGCCGTGTGATGAATCCCTTGCTGTTCGTGTCGATTACGCTGGAGGACCGAGAGAGTGAGATATTCGATTCGGAACTGTAAACGCACCTGCGCAAAACGACTTCGACGACAATCTCCGAGTTCAACCGATTCTCAATCTGATCAGCCGATTGGCAACTTTCTCTCTAATTTCATCACCTTGGTACGTGGACGTGGTACAAGACCGGCGTTCAACCGACGGGAGCGAGTCGGCATCGTGTGCCGACCACGCTCCGTCCAACAGTCATACCGGGAAATGCAGACATGGCCGAAGGCACGATCAAAAAAGTGTTGGAAAAGGGATTCGGATTTATCAAAACAGCGAGTGACAAAGACTTGTTTTTTCACTCGTCTGCCGTCCAAGGTGTTGGCTTCAATGATCTGCGTGAAGGCCAGAAGGTGACCTACACGGAGGGCATGGGCCAAAAAGGCCCGTGTGCCGAGAATGTCAGGCCGGCATAGGCCCGGCATCGGGCAGAGTCCGCTGGCGAGACTGCACTGAAGGCCACATTCACAAGGCGAGCGGTAGAAAATAACTGACCCACGCCACCCCGCTAGGAGACTGTTGGATTAGTCGCGATTCGATCGTTTAACCGCACGCCTTCGGCGTGCGGTTAAACGACTAATCCGACAGTCCCCTCGTCGGGGTGGTTCCCGCGCCTGAGCTACTTCAAACGGTAGCGCAGTAGCGCGGAAACCACTGGGATAAGCCCAAGTGGCGGGATGACAAGTCATGCCGCTCGCCTAAGCTTCGTACCGGCTCACATCCCGCGTTCCATGGCAATCCAAGACGACCACTCCTGCGTCGCACAGCGTCCAGTGACCGACCTGTGCGCTGAGCGGTCTCTCGTGGCGGGAGCGTGCGGACCAAGTCGTCTTCGGCCTCGCTCCAGAGAATATCCTTACGGATCAGCCCCCGCTCTTGATAGGCATCGGCGCGACGGTCGGGCAATCCCAGCTTGTGGCGTCGAACGTAGATGGCGTGGAGCGAACGTCCGGTCACCGCGGCAACATCACCCGGCGCGAGAGTTCGGTACAGACTGTCTTCGTGTTCGGTCCATTCGCGGCCTGTTTTTGGTCGCTCCGCCCGTTGGGCCTCGCTCAATTTGTATCGCTGCTCCTCTGTCGCCCGGCGGATTGCCCAGGTAATGCACGGCGTCTTCCTGCGAGTTGAACAGCGCGCCCTGATGCGGAGTCGGATCACGCCTTCCTCGACCTTCCAGTTCGCAACCTTGTCCAGCAATTGATCACTCATGAACCGCCAGGCGGTGAAGTCTTGCCCATTGAAGATCGAGACGAAACCAGCCCCCTGTGGAAATTCGTTGATGGCGATGCAGGTGATCTCTCGAATTTCGGAGAGCAGCGGCGTGTCGGTCGGCATCAGCGAGTTCTTCGAGAACCCAACCGTCCGAGAAATGGCGAGGCTGATCTCAACCCGTCCACAGGAGACGACGGGCACCGACGGCCGGAACGCTTCCAAAATAGGGAGGCACAAAGCGGCACAACCAACGGACGTTCCACCGCAAAGCATTTCCCACGGTGCCCAAATGGTGGCGAACCTCGCCTCAAAGCTCGAAGAGCGATCTGTCGAGTTTAGAGCCTATCCGAAAACTTCCGAAGTCTTCTGAGACTTCGGAAGTCTGGCGTGGTTCTCGGATAGGCTCTTAGTCTCTCTTTTTTCGGCAGTGACAAGGGTGCGAATCCTGAGGACCGGTATCAGACGGTGATGGACGCAGCCCGGTTTGCCGATGGAGCCGGGTTCGCCAGCATCTGGTTGCCGGAACGGCATTTCAACAAGTTCGGCGGGCTGTTTCCCAACCCGGCTGTGCTTGGGGCCGCGATTGCCGCCGTCACGCGACAAATTCACATTCGAGGTGGCAGCGTGGTGGCACCGTTGCACTATCCGGTGAGAATCGCCGAGGAATGGTCGGTCGTCGACAACCTGTCGAAAGGGAGAATCGGAATCGCATTCGGCAGCGGCTTTCATCCGAATGATTTCCTGCTCGCGCCCGATGCATTTCAGGACCGGAAAGCGAGGATGTTTGCCTCAATTACTTCGCTCCAGGAGCTGTGGAGTGGAGGTGGTTTTCGAGGCATGTCAGGCACCGGCGAGGAAATTGAAGTGCAGGTTTTTCCAAGACCGTACTCCCGCAAGCTGCCCTTGTGGCTCGCCACTTCGCGCAGCGCGGAAACGTTCACCGAGGCCGGAGAGATCGGTGCCGGCGTATTGACGGCTCTGTTGAGACTCTCGATTCCCGAACTCGCGGAACGCATCGCGATTTATCGAGAGGCGTTGCGAAAAGCAGGTCATGACTACCAGGCCGGCAAGGTCACGGTGATGCTTCACACCTTCCTTTGTTCGAGCATCGGCGAGGCTCGAACAAAGGTGGCAGCTCCGTTGAAGGCTTATCTCAGAAGCCACATGGAACATACGCGGGCGGTCTCTGACCAGAAAGCCGCGAACGCTCGGAACGTGCCATTGTCCGCGGAGGAGGAAGAATCGCTCCTTGAGTACGCACTCGAACGTTATCTGCAAACCAGTTCGCTGATTGGCACGGAGGAATCTTGTTTGGAAATGGTGCGGCGACTTCACGAGGTGGGTGTCGATGAAGTGGCCTGTCTGGTCGATTTCGGCGTCGATCACGCTTCGCTCATGTCGAGCCTTCAACACTTGGAAAGACTTCAAGCACGAGTCAGGCAAACAGGTCACCCGAGCGAGGCGGACTGCCGTACACGTCTTGACGATCGCCTGACGGTTAAGGACTCCAGCGGTGCCAATCACCGCGCAACCGTCTCCACTGAGTTGGGGTTGCTCTCCGGGCGAGGCTCGAAGATCGACGATCTCCAGCGGATTGATCAGACGCAAATGGACCGCTTGCCGCTATCGTTCGCCCAGGAACGGTTGTGGTTCTTCGATCAGTTCGAGCCTGCAAATGCCGTATACAACGTTCCGCAGGTTATGCGTCTGCATGGCTCATTGAATGTGTCCGCACTGGAACGAAGTCTGCGAGAGATTGTGCGGCGACAGGAAGTATTGCGGACGGCTTTCACGAGCGTGAACGGCCAACCGCAGATTGTGGTGCGCGATGCAGCCGCGTTCCGGCTGACCGTGACCGATCTGCAGAGTCTTCGCGAATCCGCGAAGGAGGCCGAAGCCCGGCGGCTGGCAATCGAGGAGTCCGATCGGCCTTTCGATCTGTCTCACGACCTGATGCTGCGGGCGCAGCTTTGGCTGTTGGGAGAACAGGGCCATGTGCTGGCGCTGACGATGCACCACATTGCGTCCGACGGCTGGTCGCTGGGAGTGTTCTCGCGAGAACTTACGGCGCTGTACGCCGCGTACTCGTCCGATCATCCGTCGCCGCTGGCCGAATTGCCGATCCAGTACGTGGATTACGCAATCTGGCAGCGGACGTGGTTGCAGGGGACGGAACTGGAGCGACAACTGGCGTATTGGAAACAACAGTTGTCGGGCGCGCCAGCCGCGCTGGAGTTACCGACCGATTTTCCACGTCCGGCCATGCAGAGTTATCGCGGCAGTTCGCAGGAACTGGCGTTGAGTGCAGAACTCACGCAGGGCCTGCAAGCGCTGAGTCGCCGGGAAGGGGTGACACTGTTCAAGACGCTGCTGGCGGCATGGCAGGTGTTGCTCGCACGCTACAGCGGCCAAGAAGATGTGGTGGTTGGCTCGCCGATCGCCGGACGGAACCGGACGGACGTCGAAGGGCTGATCGGCATCTTCGTGAACACGCTGGTGCTGCGGACGGAGTTGTCAGGGAACCCGACGTTCCGGCAATTGTTGAGACGGGTGCGGGAAGTGACACTGGGAGCCTATGCGCACCAGGATCTGCCATTCGAGAAGCTGGTGGAGGAGTTGCAGCCGGAACGCAATCTGAGCCACAGTCCGTTTTTCCAAGTGATGCTGGTGCTGAAGAACGCTCCCTTTTCTCTCCTCGACCTTTCGGGCGTGTCGGCGAGTCCCCTCCACAAGGACAACCGAACCGCCAAGTTCGACCTGACGCTCTCGTTGCAGGAAACGGCGGACGGGCTGCGCGGCACGCTCCAGTACAACACCGACCTGTTTGACGCCGGGACGATCACGCGGCTGATCGGGCACTTTCAGGTGCTGCTGGAAGGAATCGCGGCTGATCCGAGTCAACGGATTGGCGAACTCCCGCTGCTGACAGCGGCCGAGCGGCAGCAATTACTCATCGACTGGAACGACACCGCGACGGACTACCCGCGCGACAAGTGCGTCCATGAACTGTTTGAAGATCAAGTGGAACAAACACCGGACACAGTGGCCGTCGTGTTCCAGAACCAGTCGCTCACCTACCGCGACCTCAACGCGCGGGCCAATCAATTGGCGCATCACCTGATCGGGTTGGGGGTCGGGCCGGAAGTCTTGGTCGGTCTGTGCGTGGAACGCTCGATTGAGATGCTCGTTGGCATGGTGGGAATTCTCAAAGCGGGCGGCGCCTACGTGCCGCTTGATCCCAACGATCCCGCCGAACGGCGATCATTTTTCCTCGAAGATGCGCAGGCCTCGATCGTGTTGGACAGCGATACACTTCGCGATCTTGGCGTGAGTGATTCCTCGCGCGCGCTGCCGCGATTGACCCACTGCGCTGGGGTCCGCGTCGGTGCCGATAAAGTGGCGAAGTCACGCGGCAGCGCCGATCAGCTCGCCTACGTGATGTACACTTCCGGGTCGACTGGCGAACCAAAAGGTGTTTGCGTCACGCACCGCGGAGTCGTGCGACTCGTGAAGGGCACGAACTACGTGCGTCTTTCTCCCTCCGACCGCTTTCTCCAATACGCGTCGCCGTCGTTCGATGCCTCGACGTTTGAGATTTGGGGCTGTCTGCTGAACGGTGGCCAATTAGTGCTGCCGCCGCAGAGTGGACTGACGTTGGACGAACTCGGCGGACTCATACGCGAGCATCAGATCACGGTACTGTGGTTGACTGCTGGCCTGTTTCACCTGATGGTCGAACAGCGGATCGACGATCTGCGTGGTGTGCGACAAATGCTCGCCGGGGGCGATGTTCTTTCGCCCATTTATGTCCGTCGTGCGCTAGCGGCACTCCCCCTCACGACACTCATCAACGGCTACGAACCGACCGAGAACACGACGTTCAGCACGTGTCACGTGATGACATCGGCGAGCGATGTCGGTGAGAAAGTTTCGATCGGTCGGCCCATCGCCAATTCAAATGTCTACATTCTCGATGGCCACCTCCAACCCGTGCCGATTGGAGTCACCGGCGAACTGTATATCGGAGGCGATGGGCTGGCTCGAGAGTATCTCAACTGTCCGGAACTGACAGCCGAGAAATTTATTACCGATCCGTTCAGCGATGTGCCTGGTGCGCGGCTGTACCGGACGGGTGACATCGTCCGCTGGCGAGCCGACGGAAACCTCGTGTTCCTCGGAAGGCTCGATCACCAGGTGAAGTTGCGCGGGTTCCGGATCGAACTGGGGGAGATCGAGGCGGTATTGGCGCGACACGCTCAAGTGCGGCAGGCGGTGGTGCTGTTGCGAGAAGATCGCCCCGGCGACAAGCGGCTGGTGGCGTACCTCGTGCCCCAGCCGACGCAGACGCCCCCCGCATCGTCCGACCTGCGCCGATACCTGCAGGACAAGCTGCCGGAGTACATGGTCCCCGCGGCGTTTGTCGTCCTGGAAAGCCTGCCGTTGACTCCCAACGGCAAGGTTGACCGCGCGGCATTGCCCGTCCCCGAAGCACGGGAAATGCCGGTCGATGCCGTTGCACCGTGCGGTATGCTCGAAGTGCAACTGACGCGGATTTGGGAGGATGTCTTGAACGTTCGTCCGATCGGCGTGTGCGACAACTTTTTTGAACTCGGCGGGCATTCGCTGCTGGCGGTGAAACTGTTTGACCGCGTGGCGAAGGCGACCCGCCAGAGCCTTCCACTGGCCACCCTGTTTGAATGCCCGACGATCAGGCATCTCGCGGAAGCGCTGCGGGAACGGAACTGGTCACCTACGTGGAAGTCGCTGGTTGCGGTTCAACCGGGAGGATCGAAACCACCACTGTTCCTCGTGCCACCCGGGTCTGGCACCGTACTTCGTTTCGCGGACTTGGCCAGGCACCTTGGCCCGGACCAGCCCGTCTATGGCTTGGAACCGTTAGGACACGACGATCGTGATCAGCCGATGAACCGGGTGGAAGACATGGTCGCCTTGTATCTGAAGGAAATCCGCGAATTGCAGCCGACCGGTCCGTACTTGCTTGCCGGCATCTGTTTTGGCGCCCATGTGGCCTTGGAAATGGCGCGGCAGTTGTCTGAGCAGGGAGAGCACGTGGCGCTGGTGGCATTATTGGATCCCGGCCCTCCTGCACACGGTCCCACTTGGTCGCCGCCACGGCGCACGGTCAAGAATTTGATTCGACGAGTCCTGCACCATTGGGCGTCTGGCAGTCTCTCGCGCGTCGTGTTCAATTCGATGGTCGTTCCGCGATTGAACCGAATTCGATCTTGTTTCCATGCGACAGGCCGTCGGCAAATGAGAGTGCTTGACGCCCATCGTAAGGCCCAGATGTCGCATGTGGGACGTCCTTTTGCGGGATGCGTGGTCCTCATCCAGAGTGAGGAATTTTAATTGAGGCCGCAAATCCGCGAACGTTGGCTTGAACTCGCCACGGGTCAGTTCGAGCATGTCGTTGTTCCCGGCACCACCCATCGCGACTTGTTGCGGGGAACCCGTTTCACGCCGACGCTCGCCCAACATCTGTGTGATCATCTCGACCGCGTCATTTCTGATCCAGTCGCCGATGAGCCAACGATCACCCCATTCCAACGCACGGCGGAAAACGCGATGTCCGCTCGGACAGGGCGGGCCGCATGAATCTGTGGCGAGAGCTGATCAAGACGCTTGGAGCACGGTTGCTCGCCGTCCTGCTGCCCGGGCTGTGGAGTGACGTGATGAACACTGCCATCGTTGCGTGGTTCGGGCGGCTCCTCGTCAATGATCAGTCGCTGCCGCCGAATCGCTTCGTTTGGCTGGCGGCCGTGCTGGCAGAACTGCTGGCCAAGGGATGATTCATCCGGTTGACGGCCGCCGCGTCGTCGAACCTGCGGCACGCTTTGGCCGTTTAGATTCTGCGGCGTCCGTCCGTTCGATCGACTCGAACGGATCCGGCCGGCTCGTTTGTTCACCGCATTGACGGATGTGACCGGAGTCTCACTCACGGACTCGCCGCGTGGCGCACCGACTGACACATCTTCTCCATCGCGAAAACCTGCGTCTCGGAATGATTCGCTGGCGACCCATTGTCCTACTGCGGGGTGGCCCAGCTTGCTTTTGCATAGACTGGAGACAAGGGAGAAATGGGTGACACATTCGGCCATAGTTCTGATCCTCGGAAAGGGGGTGGAAATGGCGTGGAAAGATGTGTCTGTGATGCCTGAGCGAGTGGCGTTTGTGGTGTTGGCTTCGGCAGACGGTGCGAACGTGAGCGAGTTGTATCGACGGTTCGGGGTGAGCCGTAAGACGGAGTACAAGTGGTTGTCGCGTTACGCGGCCGAGGGGAGTGCGAGGCTGGTGGATCAGTCTCGTCGGCCTCTGGAACCTGCGGGACGGACCGTTTAAGGACCGACGCATCAACAACTGGCGGTAATGATCTAGGTGAGCCGGGTGCCGTGAGGCCCCGGGTTCTTCGCCTAGAAGTCCGGAGCCTCGCGGCACCCGGCTCACCAGACTCCGACAGTTATTTCTGCGCCAGTCCTAACAGCCCGTTGAAAAACTGTAGAATGGCCTTCTAGGCCGTCGTTTTTCTGCGGGAAATCGGACGGGCAAGATGCCCATCCTACGTTTTTCAACGGGCTGCTAAGCCTCCGACCGAGCGGCCAAGCGGTGGGCGTTTACCGCTTTGTGTGAGGTTCCCGCCGCGTGAATGTGAGCGCGAATGACCTTCGCGTCGATCATCAACTACTCCAGATCAAGGTCTTGCAACGCCTCAAAGCCCCGCCGCCACACGCCCTTCAGCGACCAGCGATTCGATCGCGTGAACCCCGTGTTCCACAGACCAAACCGCTCAGGAAAATTCCGCCACGGAGCTCCCGCCCTCGCGATCCACAACACGGCCTCGATGAACAACCGATTGTCCTCACTCGGTCGTCCCGAATCGCCCTTTTCCCTCAAAAAGAACCCGCCGCCCCGCACCCACTGCTCGTCAGACAACTCAAACCGCTGCATCGCCATTCCTGTCCATGAGACTCACTCGAAAGCCGGCGGGCCTAAGAAATCAAGCGTTTTATAGAGAGGAGAATGTCAACACGGCCTAAATCTTCACACGTTCACGTGTGGAATGGACGAGTACTCAGTCCGTATTCACGAACGTGGCCGCCGATGAGGCAGAGATATTCATCCAACATCCAGGCCCCTCCAGATACCACATGCTCTGGAAGTAGAGTCGCAATTCCCCCAAGTCGGACGACAACGATCAGGTTGAGATCGCTCTCCATAAAGCGGCGCGACTTCGTGTGAAAGTCATCGTTTTGGGAGGTCGGTCTTCCACCGCGATCCACGCAAACGTGACCACCTCCAAGAAATACAAAATTTACGTGGGACTATTCCAAGCAGGTGAGCAATACACGTTCGACCTTCGCCAACTTCCGTCTAGCGCGCAGTTGCTGACCATTCACAATGGCTCCGACGATGAACCGTGGAATCCGTTAGTCGTGCGACAGATCGACCTGATCGCGGGCGCAATGAACCGGCGATCTCTCTTCCGTCGAAGTCGAAGTGAGCGGTCAATAAGCCGGTCGCGGTTCGAGTGGATGCCTTCGGCTGGCGGCTACACGGGTTGTTGGCGACTCACCACAAACCCGAGCCGCAGCAATCTACGAAACTCTTCGTTGACACTACGAACATCTTCGTATAACGTGTGGCCCGTCCGGTGAAATGGTCATACCGAAGGAGCTTCATTGTGGCGAAGAGAGAACTTCCCAAGCCGACTGATGCCGAGTTGGCGATTCTCCGCGTGCTGTGGGAACGCGGTCCCTCGACGGTGCGCGAGGTGACGGATGCGATTCAGGAGGAGCGTGGGACGGGTTACACCACCGCGCTGAAGCTGATGCAGATCATGACCGACAAGGGTCTCGTTCAGCGCGACGATACGAACCGGTCGCATGTCTATGAGGCGGTTGTGCCAGCGGAAGAGACGCAGCGGCAACTGGTCGGCGATCTGCTCGACCGCGCGTTTGGCGGATCGGCGCAGCAGCTTGTCTTGCAGGCGCTGTCGGGTCGGAAGGCGTCTCGCGCGGACCTGGCCGAAATCCGGAAACTGCTGGATGAGATGGAGCAGAAGGCGAAGTAAGTGCGTCTTCAGACTGACGCGCGGCTGGGGCGATGACATTGCGAGTTCTGAGCACTCGCCCCGAAGGGGCCTCGAATACCAGCCTAGGGCAAGCGAACAGCGTGAGCGCCGCCCTAGGAATCGATGACACGAATGTCGTGCCCTGAAGGGGCACGGGAACGTATGAACAAAATCAGGGCCACTCAGCGAGGCATCGAACCGAAACTCCTGTGCCCTTTCAGGGCACGATTAACTTTGTCACGCAACCCAGGGTGGCGCTCGCTGGAGCTCGCTTGCCCTGGGCTGGTATCCGAGGCCCCATTGGGGCGAAAAGCAATCCGGGCTTGTGACCTCTTCACCATCATCCCTGAACAATCGACCCTCAACCTTTCCCGAGGTGCCTCATGAACGATGTCATCCGTTCGCTCGAATTGCCGGTAATCGAAGCTCTTGGCTGGGCGCTGTTGCACTTTGTGTGGCAGGGGGCCGTGGTCGCGGCGCTGGCGGCGGGGTTGCTGCTGGCGATGCGGCGAGTCTCGGCGCGGGCGCGGTATCTCGTGATGTGCGGGATGCTGGGAGTGATGGTCTCGTGTCCGGTGGTCACGTGGTGCTGGATCGCTGCGACGCTGAAGCCGGTTGTGCGCGAGGTCCCTTCGGTCGTGGATGTCCATCGGCGGGCCGAGCCGTTGGTGGGCGAGTCGCCTGTGTTGGGGCCGATGGTGACGGGAGGGACGAGTCTGGATGGTGCCGACGCGGGGTCGATGTTGGTTGAACCTGCGCCAGCCGACTCGAACCCAGGGAGACTCGGGGACGGGCAGATTACAAATCTGCCCCACGTTCCCGATGCCGAGCCATCGCGGGCCGAAGCCGTTCGTCGCGCGATCGAGCCCGCATTGCCGTGGTTGGTGGCGATGTGGTTGATCGGCGTGATCGTGTTGTCGCTGCGGTTGCTGGTCGGTTGGCGGATCGTGCAGCGCATGAAACGTCTCGCCCTGGCACCGGCGGCCGAGGTGTGGCAGGTCCGTTTGAAAGACCTCGCCGCGCGGTTGCGTGTCACTCGCCCCGTTCGGTTGGTCGAGTCGGCATTGGTCGAAGTCCCCACGGTGATCGGGTGGCTGCGGCCGATGATCCTGCTCCCCGCCAGCGTCCTCACCGGCCTGACGCCGCAGCAACTCGAAGCGATCCTCGCCCATGAGTTGGCACACATCCGCAGGCATGACTACCTCGTCAACCTGATCCAAACGGCGGTCGAGACACTGCTGTTCTATCACCCAGCGATCTGGTGGCTGTCGCGTCGCATTCGGGATGAGCGAGAACACTGCTGCGACGACCTCGCCGTGGAAGTCTGCGGCAACACGCTGACGTATGCCCAAGCCCTGACGACGATGGAAGAACTCCGCTCGCGCGATGATCGTCGTCCCGCCACAGTCCTCACTCTCGCCGCCGACGGTGGCTCTTTGTTAGCCCGCATCCGCCGACTCGCTCTGGGGGCGAACACAGACAACCGCCGCTCAACAAGGTGGGGCGCGAGCCTTATCACGCTGGCATCTGTCGCGATGCTAGGAGTGGCGGCTTACATCGCCACGCACGCGAGCGATGAATCAGGGAGTCTCGCGGCGCAGGACGACGGCAACGACCGAACCCATCAAACGGCAATCGCGAAATTGGCGGACGGTGTCACCGTCGAATTGGTCGGTGTCACACTTCACACATCCACCCTTGAACGCGAACCGGCCTGGTGGTCCCCGAACGGACTTCAGCTAGCGGACGGCCGCATTGAGCGAAATTGGCTGCGCGAAGAATCCGCCCCCGCCGATCATCGAATTTTTGCAGTGGAGGCGCTGGGGGTGCCTCGAACGGCGGTCGTGCGTGTCGCAGTGACGAGCCCTCGCAAAGGGAGGGCATTCTCATCGTGGGGCGGGACGAACTGGGGGAAGACCGACTGGAAGACGTTTGCGACGGCGGGGCCAATGGCCAATGCGAACCAAACTTCTGTTCTCGTTTGTGTGGGGACGGATGATTGGGGCCCAATTCAAGAGATCGGTCCTTCTGCAAAACGCCTCAACCAACCGCAACTCAGACCGGTGGATGTCCGCGGCTACGGAAACATCGGTCCCCGACGAGTGCAAGAATTCCAATCTCAGGTGCTGTTCACGATGGATTGGCCTCAGGATCAGGACGACCTCGCGGGCTTTGAAGTTTGGGCCGTGGATCACGACGGAAAGCGCTATGAAGTACGTGGCACTGCCGGTCCGCAGAATGGTCGCGAATTCACTTTTGATTTACCGCTGGCGCAAGTCGCCCGCTTCGATTACCGACTGCGGCCATATCGGCACTGGGTGACGTTCAGCGGAGTGAGTCTCATTCCGGGGAAGGAGACGAACGTCCGTGTTTCGGCAGAGTCGTTGCCCCACACGGAGCTCAAGCTCGATAGAGTCGGCGAGAAGCTCGATCCCGGCAGTGAGGCGAAGCTGAAGTGGGGCGAGGCGGTGAACGGGTTGCGCGGGGCGATTGCCATTCGGCATTCCACCGACAAGCCGAAGGCGGGGGACAAGCCGGAC
>JAYTXB010000374.1:0-3398 GCA_043743205.1 Schlesneria sp. | reverse complement strand
GAAGCTGTCGAGCGATTCGCCCGGCAGTCCGACGATCAGGTCGGCGTGAACGTGAACCGACGTGTGGTCTCTCAGCCACGACAGGTTCTGTTCGACGAGGTCGTTGTCCTGATGACGGCTGATAAGATTGGAAACGTCGTCGTTGAACGTTTGAATGCCGACCTCAAACTGCAACGCGCCTGGAGGGAACTGCACGATCAGCTCCTTCAACGAGTCAGGCAACCGGTCGGGAATCAATTCAAAGTGCAGGAACATCCCCGGTTGATAGCGCTGTAGGAAGAAGTCGAGGATCGCGCGACTGACTCGAATGTTGAGATTGAACGTCCGGTCTACGAACTTGAATTGCTTGGCCCCGCGTTCGAGCAACCGCCCCATCGCGGTCAGGAACTCGTCGAGCGGAAACTGTCTGACGGGGATGTCGAGCGCCGACAGGCAGAACTCGCACGTGAACGGACACCCGCGCGAGGCTTCCACGTAGAGGACTCGGTGCGCGATGTCTTCGTCCGAGTAGAGGTCGTACGGCAGCACGAGGTTGGTTAGTGTCGGGATCGGCGCGTGGATGATCTTCGGCTTTGTCCCCTCGCCCCCGTCTTCGGGGGAGAGGGCTAGGGTGAGGGGGGCTTCTCTTGTCCCCTCGCCCCCCGCCTTGAGGGGGAGAGGGTTAGGATGAGGGGGGCCGTCGGTAGAGGTCGCTATGACGAACTTGGCCGATGACGAATGAGAGTCTTTGCCGTTGAACAGACCGTCATCACCATTCGGCCCCCTCACCCTCTCCCCCGAAGACGGGGGCGAGGGGACAAGAAGCTCGCGGCAGAGCGCGGCGAAGGCCAGATCGCCTTCTCCCGTGATGACGTAATCGGCGAGCCGCGCGATCTCCTGCTGATCGGTCTCGTAGCTGACTTCGGGTCCGCCGAGGACCACGATCACGCCGGGGGCGACGCGCTTCAGATCGGCCACGAGGCGTGTGGTCTCGGCCACGTTCCAGATGTAAACGCCGAGTCCCACCACGCGCGGCCGCTGCGCCAGGATCGCGTCCAGAATCTCCAGCGTCTGCTGGTTGATCGTGAACTCCAGTAAAGCGGTGTCAACCTGCAACTCGCCCATGTTGGCCAACAGGTATCGCAGCCCGAACGCACAGTGCGGGTACTTCGCGTTCAGCGTGGCGAGGACGATGGAAGGCATGGCGGAGGGAGTCGGTTTCAATGAGGATCGATCGGCGGACGGAACCATCGCCCAATGGCACTTGCTTTAGAAAAGTAACCCGCAGCGTGAGCGAGGAAGTTCCCAGTTTTCAGGGTCTTACACGCCCTCGCTGACGCGGCGGATTTCTAAAGCAAGTGCCATTGGACCATCGCCGTCAGTAGGTCAGCTTACAGCCTGCGGGAAGTGTTTGGCGGAGCTTGGCCCGCATTTCTTTGTCCCCGTAGCTCGCGCGCAGAGAGCGTAACCGGGGCAGAGCCGCCACGCGAAGCACTCCTTCCTGGGAGATTTTTGTCCGCGACACGTTGAGCGATTCCAGTCCGTGCATCGTGGCGAGGATCGCGGCTCCCTGATCCGTGATGTCGAAGCAATTCTCCAAATAGAGCGTTCTCAGAAACGGCAATTCCCTGAGTTGAATCAGTCCCTGATCGGTGACCTTGGAATACCTCACGTCGAGATGGAGGAGGCTGGGGAGATTTCCCAAATTGGCGAGACCGCGATCCGTCAGCAAACTCCCTGACGAGTTGGACTGTCGGAGTTCTCGCAATTCCGGAAGCGGTGGGCGGCCGTCGGACAGGACGCTTGTCAGGGCGAGAAACTCGTCATCGAAAAGTGGGGACTCCAGCCTGCGCAACGTCTGCGACTTGGCCAACTCTCTCATCCCCTCAATCAGGTTTTCACGCCCATCGCGCATGTTCACAAACGAGATGTGGAGCGTCTCAAGCTGTCGCAGGGAGGCCAACCTCCGGAAGAACGTCGCGTCGGGCGATCGCAGATAATGGAGATAGAGACAGTTCAGTTTGGGGAGATGCTCCACGCCGTCGATCACCGACTCCGGGTGCCCCGAACACGAAATGGTCCTCAGTTGCGTCAGATATTTCAGATGCGCCACGTCCTCTTCGAGGAGTGGGCCATTCAGATGCAGCTCGCGGAGAAAGAGTGCCCCTCGCAGCAGCCGCAAGTCGCCGGGACGGGGGTCACTTTTAAACAGCCTGTGCCGACTCAGATGGACGCGCCGGATCGGCTCGAAGTGTGAGACGAACTGGTTCCCGAGATACTTCCTGGTCCACTGCGGATAGATCGGGATTCGCTCGGCAGAACCACCGCAGCGAGCCAGCATCCGAGTGATGCGGACATCCCACCAGTAGCCGTAAACCTGAGACAGCCCTCCCGCTAAGAGCATTCCGAGGAACAGCAGGTACGGAAATCGAGGCGACGTGCGCAGGCGATGCCAGCGTTGGCGCAGAGTTTGTCCTGGAGAGAGCAACGAGTGCGGTACGTCGGTCATGCGCGGGCCTCGCGAGAGAGGGAGGAACGCGGGCATGGTGCCGCTGCGCAGGACGTGGCGTCAAACGGGGAAGCCCGTTTGTTTGAATCAACCTCTATCGGACTGATGGCCAATCGCTACCGAGTTTCGAGGACGAATTGCAGGAACGTCTTCGTCGAGAGGACGACGATTTGAATCGAGGCTGTCGCGGTGTTGCCGTCGTTCACGTCGTTTAGCCAGCGGCCATTCCAATTGAGGAAGTTCATGGCCGCTTCTGAGGAATTGCTGGCCTCAATCAGCGTGGAATTGATTCGAGCCTAGTTGGTGAGGCTCGCTGCACGTGTTCCGACGAGAGACGCAAGAATGGCGATGACC
Source organism: Schlesneria sp. (assembly GCA_043743205.1). Classification (GTDB taxonomy): domain Bacteria; phylum Planctomycetota; class Planctomycetia; order Planctomycetales; family Planctomycetaceae; genus Schlesneria. Next base: position 556 of record JAYTXB010000374.1, on the reverse strand, counting down.
AAGACCACGATCACCAATTCCACGAGCGTCAAGCCGCGTTCAGAGTTGCGCAGCGGAGCCGGTCGTGTTGATACTGGCGTGATCGGTTGGCGGACCATGAATGCAGGTTGTTGAGAATCGATTCGGTGGGCACAGTCGATACGATCGGAGCAGTTGCCATTAGACACCGGTAGCCGCAGCGCGCTCCAACCCAAGTTGGAACACAGGTCGCGAAGAATAGCCCGTTGAAGAATCGCGACATCGGGCTGATCTGCCGCCTGGAAACGAAGCAACCGGAGACGACCATCGTTGATCGTCTCCGGCATTCGTGTTTCACAGCGTGAACAGGTCGTCTCACCGCAGAGCGGTATTGATGGAGAAGTCAGTTCGCACAGCCACCGGCACCGCAGGCAGCACTCGGAGCGGCACAGCCGGCTTGAGCACACGGATCGGTGGGGCAGCAGGTCTGAACTGGGACTCGTCGGCAGACGGTGCGAGGGACGCAGACGATCTTCGTTTCTTGAATCTGACGTGGGACACAGTGCGTCTTCGTCACCATGCGGGTCTCACAGACTTG
>JAYTXB010000373.1:0-3180 GCA_043743205.1 Schlesneria sp. | reverse complement strand
CGATCTCAGTGGCGTGTGCGGCGTTCGTCCCCGGATACAGCGGCGGGACCGCGACGGATTCAAACCGTCTTCCCTATTCTCTTGAGGCAACACGCCCCAAGCACCCAAGTCGGCGGGCATGTTAACGCCCGTGCTCTGGATTGCAACCAACTCAACAGAGCTCTCGCGCGGCAAAGAATGACCTCACTGTTGACTGCTTGAGAGTTGAGTGACAACAGTTGTTCGGAGTCCTGCACGACCAAGCGAATGACCGCGTTTGAAACAAGTTCTCACTTCATCTGGCTGGGAGTGTCGATTACTCTCTGGCCCCACGGCAACGACTACTGCCGCCCCGCCTGTGACTCCCGCCGAATCGACGATTCCTCGAAAGGTGTTCTCACAATGACGAAGCTCGACCCACTGGCCGGTTCGTTTTCTCGACGCCGTGCGCTGCAAGTCGGTTCGGCCGGAGTGCTCGGACTGTCGCTGCCGCAGTGGCTGGCGATGCAGGCTCACGCGGCGGCGAGTGCCACCAAACCGGCCGCCAAGAATGTGCTGGTCCTGCTCGAACAGGGTGGCCTGTCGCACATGGACACGTGGGATCCGAAGCCCTTCGCGCCGTCGGACCATCGCAGTCCGTTCCAGCCGATTTCGACGAGCGTTCCGGGGATCGAGTTCACCGAACTGCTGGCTCACACGTCGCGCGTGGCCGACAAGCTGACGATCGTCCGTTCGATGATGCACCCGAAGGCGGGAGCCAACGGGCACGGCGAGGGAACTCAATACATGCTGTCGGGGTCTCACCCGAACAGTCCGCTCGAAATGCCCGACATCGGCTGCGTCGCGACCAAGATTCTGGGCAGCGCATGCCGCGACCTGCCGCCGTACATCATGGTCCCCGGCAACAACGAACAGAACGCGGTGACGAAGACCGGCTTCCTGCCCGCCGCCTCGCGCGTCTTCAAGACGGGTGGCAACGATGTCTCGTCGCCACAGTGGAAAGTCGCCGACTTGCTGCCGCGCGGCGAAAACGCCGGGGCGAGGCTGGGCGGTCGCCGGCAGATGCTCGCGTCACTCGATTCGCGCTTCGCCACGGCGCGCGATGTGGAGGGCATGGATCGGTTCTATTCACAAGCGTTCGACACGCTGACCAGTTCGCGCGTCGAGAGTGCGTTCCAACTGACGACCGAGTCGCCGGAAACGCGCGAGTTGTACGGACGCGGTCATCGCGGAGCCTGCTATCTGGTGGGCCGCAAGCTGATCGAAGCGGGTGTGCGGTTCGTGACGGTGGACGTGCGCTGGCCGTTCTCCGAAGAGGTGCCCGGTGGCTCCAACCTCAACTGGGACCATCACGATCTGATCTACACACCCGGCTCGTGCGGTACGATCCGCGACAAGGCGGGAGGCGAGGGCCGCTACGGCATCGGCCACTGGGTGATGATGGGCAGCACCGACCGCGCCTTCGCGGGTTTGATCGAGGACATGGACCAGCGCGGGCTGCTGGCCGAGACGCTGGTCTGCTTCATCACGGAGTTCGGTCGCACGCCGAAGCTCAACAAGTTTGCAGGTCGCGATCACTGGACCGATGCCTACTCGATCGTCTTCGCCGGCGCAGGCGTTCCCGGCGGGCGACTCATCGGCCGCACCGACAACGAAGGGGGCTACGTCCTCGACTCGCCCCACACGCCCGAAGAATACGCCTCGACGATTTACGAGAAGCTCGGCATCGACCGCTCGAAGCCGCTCTACACCTCGGCCAACCGCCCGGTCTATTTCGACCACCACGCCGATCCGATTCATGGCGTGATGTAGTAACAAGGAGCATTGACATGGCGACCGCTCAACTTGAATCCCGACTCTTGGACGAAGTGGCTGAGTTCCTGGCATCTCAACCGACGCGCGACCAATTGCTGGCGTTTCGGCCTTCTCCGGCCTCTGCGGAACGGGCGGCCGAACTGCTGGAGCGCGGCAGCGCGGGGACGTTGTCTTACGAAGACGAACTGGAACTCCGTCAGTTCGAGAGTACGGAAATCCTGATGCGGCAACTCAAAGCCCGCTTGCGATGAACGGGACAGCATGAGCAACAAAGTCCCGACTGCATTGCGAGGCGAAGTTCGCCTACGAGCCGAAGGGCGATGCGAATTCTGTTTGATTTCCGAAGAGGATGTGTTTCTCGCGCACGAACCCGATCACATCATCGCCATCAAACACGGCGGAGTCGCAGAGTCCGAGAATCTGGCTTGGGCCTGCTTTCTCTGCAACCGCTTCAAAGGATCGGACCTGTCTTCGATCGATCCGGTCACGGGCCAGATCGCGCGACTCTTCGATCCTCGCCGCCAGCGTTGGAGCGATCACTTTTATCTCGATCAGGGGCGCATTGAGGGACTGACACCCGAAGGCCGCGCGACCGCAAGAATGCTGCGATTCAACTTGCCCGACACCGTTGCCGCACGGCTTCGCCTGATCGCTGCGGGGCGATTGGAAGTCGCGATGCTGGATTGAATTTGCACCGCAAGTCCACGCCATCGTGAATGTAGGCGCATACGTAACGCTGACGCCCCCGACAAAAGTCGGCAGGTAATGTGCGGCAGATTTGTAATCTGCCCGAATCCAAGTGAAGCAAAGGACACGGGCAGATTACAAATCTGCCCCACGGTGAGTTGGGACTTTTGTTGGAAGCGTCCACGTTAGGCAGGTCATTTCTTGGTGGAGGCGGCAGATCGTTCACTCGGCCCGCGAAAAAACTTGGCTAAGACTGCAGGATTGAATCCCGGAAGAGGTGCTGCTTGCGACGAACGCGGTGCGGCGAAGTGCGTCAAACGTGAGTCGTCATTTGTTCCAGAGGCCGGGCCAGCGAACTCGAAATCGCTGGCGAGCAGACTTTCAAATTGTTCGTCGGCGTCGGCGACTGGAGCTGTGATCCCGCGCGTCGGATCGGTGAGAACGAGCAACTCCAAACCGGGCGGCACTGCGGAGTCGCGGCCCTGCCAACGAACGGACTGCGCGAGTGGGCTGCGCGGACGAGCGGTTTGGATTTCGATGAGGCTGGCCGATGCGGAGTGGGTCGCCACGAGCGACGCTGCGGCTCGTGATCGAGTCGAATTTGACGACAGCGCGAACACGCAGTCGCAGGCCATGATCTGGATTTGCGGCGCAGCCGATTGCTCTGCGAAGGCACCGCCGAATCGAAGCAGCGGCCCG
>JAYTXB010000372.1:0-9307 GCA_043743205.1 Schlesneria sp. | reverse complement strand
CGCCACGATCTTGGCCATCGCCCAAGCGGAAGGGTTCGAGCCGTCTGCGCTGTCGTTTGACTACGGCCAGCGGCATCGTTTCGAGCTGGCGGCGGCGGCACGCGTCTGTGCCGCCGCTGGCGTGAAGCGTCACATCGTCGTGCCACTCGACCTGCGGGCATTCGGCGGATCGGCTCTCACAGACGACATCGCGGTTCCCAAAGATCGCTCGGACGATGAGATGTCGGATGGCATCCCGATCACCTACGTCCCCGCGCGCAACACGATCTTCCTGTCGGTCGCATTGGGCTGGGCCGAAGTGCTGGGAGCGAGCGACCTCTTTATCGGGGTGAACGCCGTCGATTACAGCGGCTACCCGGACTGTCGGCCCGAGTTCATCGCGGCCTTTCGTCAACTGGCCAACCTCGCCACGAAGTCGGGCGTCGAAGGCACAGCCGCGTGGCAAGTTCACGCTCCGCTAATCGCGCTCACCAAGGCCGAGATTATTCGACGCGGCCTCGGACTGGGAGTCGATTACGGTCTGACGCACAGTTGCTACGACCCCGACGAGCAAGGCCGAGCCTGCGGACACTGCGACTCATGCAGCCTGCGTCTGAAAGGCTTCGCCGACGCGGGGCTGTCCGACCCCGCGCCGTATATGTGATGCGATGCCTCGCACGGGATGAACTGAGACCTTCTCCGACTCAAACGGGGACTCCAGACTTCCGAAGTCTTCGAAGCTGAGACACTGGCGAGCCGCATGCCGTCAGGCTGCGGGTTCTTGATCGCCGCCGGAAACCCGTGGCCTCACGGCACACGGCTCGCTTAAAACGTCTCAGTTGTGGCCGTGTGCGCGGTGTCACTGGAGTCGTAAGACTTCAGAATCGTAGGGTGCATGGAGTCTTCGGAACGCACCATTCCATGCCAAAGAACGGTGTGTTCCGAAGACTCCACACACCCTACCGGATTACGGTTGCGAGGGGGCACTGTTGGCCGGTGTGGATGTACCGGGGATGACGGCTCCGCCGTCCCAGAAGAGGCAGCACTTGGGGAGCGCCTGTTTCAAATCGGCGATGCCGGCTGCGGTGACTTTGGTCCCTTCCAGATACAGGATCCGCAGGCTCGTCATTTGGGCGAGGTGCGGGACGGCCGTGTCATCAATGGCCGTAGCCGCCAGTACCAAATGTCGCAGACGCGGCAGGCCGATGAGGTGCTTCAGGCCGGCGGAGGTGAGATTGGCACAGCCAGACAACTCGAGATTCCAAACACTCTTCACTTGTCCGACGTGAGCGAGACCGGCATCACCAATCGGTGTCCCGCTCAGCCCAAGCTGAAAGAGATATTCGAAGGCGGATAAGTGTCGAAAGCCTTCATCGCTGATCGGGCAGTGGTAAAGATGAAGTTGCTCCATCTGTTTGAGCGTGGTCAGTTTCGCCAGTCCCTGTTCCGTGAGGTCTCGACTGTCAAACGTATGGAGGCTCGTGAGTGTGGCGATCGAGTCGGCTGCGGCATCCGCGTTCTTCGGCCAGGTGAGAGACGAGATCGCGTGCAGCCCACGCAGATTCTCGGCACCCGTGAGTTTCGCGTCATCGGGCATGGTCAGACTGTGGATCAGGAAGGGTGTTGACGGAACCTCAACGAGTTCCTTGGACTCGAAGCCGTCCGCATAGTAACCGTGGGCTTTGCCACCGTTCGCGACCGCCCAACGCAACGCGCTGGCCTCTGCTGCGGAGGGGATTGCGGCGGGGTGCTGAATGAACGTGTTGGGCAGCGCCTGTTGCAACTGGCGGGCCGCGTCGTCCGACAGCCTGCCGTTGAGCCGATGGATGAGCCGGAGGTTTTTGAAACCTGCCAAGACCTCCACGACTTCGTTTCCCAGTTCGGTGCCGCCCAAATCGAGAGTTTGCAGGTTGGGGAGTTTTTGCAGAGCAATCAGACCGGCGGCAGTGCCAGCCTTCGGCAAGTTGAGGTGTCGGAGAGAGGGCATTTCCGCCAAATCCTTCAGTCCCGCGTCTCCCACGATGGTGCCGGCCAAATTGAGGGACCGCAGTTGTGAGTGCGGTCTCAGGTGCTGACACGCGGTATCGGAAATCGGCATCCCGCCGAGACTCACCTCCCGAAAATCTTTGCCCTCAGCGAACTGCCGGAAAGTGTCATCGGTGATCGCTGTCCTAGCGAGATCAATTACCATCGGAACGAGATCACGCACGTGTTGCAGTCCGTTTTTCGAAATGTTCGTGCCAGAGAAATCGCAAATCTCCACGTAGTGCAATCCGGCCAGCTCTTGCATCGCCGCATCGGGGATGGGGCGACCGTTCAGACGAATGACAAGGACGCCGAACGGTTTGTTCTCGGGGAGGTCTTCCAGGCGTGTGATGAGATGGAGCGGTGGGGCTCCGACGATCGCGACCGTGCCACCCTGTTTCAGCACCATCTCGGCGGCGCGGCGGTGAGGGTCAATGGCGCGTGCCGTCGAAGAGGGAGTGAGGCGTGACTTTGGCTTCGAGACCGACTTCTCACCGAGGATGATCCCCGCACTGGTCGCCAGCAGTTTGTCGTCGAGCAGTTCGACTTTGACCTTCGTCTCCTCACCCCGCTTCAGGACGAACGAGTCGGTTTCAAAGGAGAGCTTGCCACGCGTGACCGTCAGCTTCTTTTCGCCCACGCTCAACGTGACCGGTTCGGTATCGGCCTCGTTCAGCGTGACGGTCGTCCCCTGAACCTTGACCTCCACATCGGGATCGAGAATCTCAACCCGCAACGTTCCGTTCGGCGTTTTCGCCAGAAAGATCACGGCCAACAGCAGGCACAGCGCCGCCACACCGCCACCCATCCAAGTCCGGAGTTGGCGAGACCACGGCACAGACGTGCGAGAATGAGACCGCTGGGAACCGGCCGCACGCGACGTGTTGAGAGTCTCCGCAAACGAATCGAACGCCGGGACCGACATGGCCAGCGCTGACGTTGCCGACGGAACGTTCCGCTTGGCATCCGCCTCACGCGCGATGAACTTCATGAAGTCCTGGAACTCATCCATCGCCGATCCGCTGACATCGACGAGTTGCGGCACCGGTGTGCCGACGCGACAGGCTTCGAGTTCGGCGATCACCGCCGCCGCCGACTGATAACGATCCGCAGGCCGCTTGGCGACGAGCTTGCGGAAGATGCGATCCAGCGACTCGGGGACGCCGGGCCGCGCCGCCTTCAGACTGGGAATCGGCTGATCGCGGTGCGCCAACAGGCGTGACATTAATGAATCTCCCTCGTAAGCGGGCCGTCCGTTCAACAGATACCACAGCGTCATCCCCAAGCTGTACAAGTCCGCACGGGCATCGGCGGTCTTCGTATTCTCCGCCTGTTCCGGTGCGATGTAATCGACCGTCCCCAAGACCGTTCCCGCCGACGTGAGTTCCGCCTGAGTCGCCGCAAAGGCCGCCTTGTCTCCCCCGATCGAGTCGATTCGGGCCAGACCCATGTCGAGGATCTTGACCGTGCCGCTGGTATCCAGCAGCAGGTTGGCCGGTTTGATGTCGCGATGGATCACGCCATGCGTGTGCGCGAACTCCAGCCCGCGCGCCGCCTGAGTGATGCACGAGACGGCGTGCTCGATCGACAGCGGTCCCTTCTGCTTCACCAACGCCGACAGGTCGGACCCCTCGACGTACTGCATCACCAGGAAGTGAATCCCCTGCGCTTCGTCGGCATCGTAGGCGGTGACGATGTTGGGATGTTCGAGCCGCGCGGCCGCTTCCACCTCGCGCTGAAATCGCTGGAGCGCGCCCGCCGTCTTCGTCACGGCGGGCGACAACACCTTCAAGGCCACCAACCGCTTCATCCGCCGATGCTCGGCCTTCAGCACCAGCCCCATGCCACCCTGACCAAGCTTGTCGAGGATGACATAGTTCCCCAAGAACAGGGACTTGCCCCGGCCCTGATGGACGACCTGCGCCTGATACACCGTCAGCTTCTTTTGCCGGACCAGTTCGCGCACGAATTGCTCGCCGCTGGCCTTGCACGGCTCGGGCAAACTGGCCAGCAGCGCCGCCATGTCGGTCTCAGAAAAGAGGCCAGCAGCGACGAGTTGCTGTGTGAACTGTTCCAGCGGAACGGCCATGCGAGGATGGTCCTTCTCAATTCCAACGGTGGCCCAAGTTGCGGAGTGTCCGCGGTGAATGCCTGCTCGACATCACCGAAACGAACAGGCGAAAACTAACGTAGCTTGACGTGAGTTGCCATTCGCACCGCATCGGAATTAGCCACGCACGGCCATGAGTGAGATGTTTTAAGGCTAGCGGCAGGAGTTCGCAGACCCATCGTAGACTGGACGCCTACGTCCGGTCGGCTCAAAAAGACCGGACGTAGGCGTCCAGTCTACGGTATACCTCGCGCCGCCCTAGCCCGCAATTCTCATTCGGCTGTTAAACACGGGAGCCTCCGCAGGCGTAAGTCCGGTGTTGAAATGGAATTTCACACCCGAACGGAGGCGGTCCCGTGCAGACAGAGTGTCAGGCTGAGTCGCGTGAGTTGCAAGTCGAGTCGTTCGTGTTGGAGGCGCTGGGGCGGCGCGAAGTGGTCGCCCGGTTTGATGGCGGGGCGATCACTTCGGATGCCGGCGGATTGCTGTTGCGGGAGGTCGAATCGCGGTCGGGGATCATCGCCCGGTTTGCGCGGGGCTTTGTCGATCATCGCAATCCGGAGAAGATCGAGCACACGGTGGAAGAGCTGATTCGGCAGCGCGTGTACGGGTTGTGTCTGGGCGATGAAGACCTCAACGATCACGACCGCCGCGGGCGGATGACTCGGCACGGCAGGTCTGCCGATCAATTTCGCATGGCCTGAAATTTCCGCGGCGAGACACACCGGCCGTGCCGGCTGCGGCACGATCCGCTCTTGGCGGTACTCGTGGGGAAGGCGGACCCCACCGGTCAGGAGCGCGGTGGTCGGGATCGAGGGAAGCCGCTGGCGGGGAAGAGCACACTGAACCGGCTTGAGCTGACTCCGGTCGGAGCCGACGCCGACAGTCGCTATCAGAAGATCGTGGCCCGGCACAGCGAGCGGGAACAATCGTTCGTCGAGATCTTCATCGAGCAACACGCGACACCGCCCCGAGAACTCGTGCTCGACCTCGATGCCACCGATGATCCCGTGCATGGACACCAGCTCGGCCGCTTCTTCCAGGGCTACTATCGCGAGTACGGCTTCCTGCCGCTGTACATCTTCTGCGGTCACTATCCGCTGTGCGCGAAGCTGCGTCCGGCCGACAGCGATGCCGCCGCCGGGTCGCTCAAGCAGGTGCAGCGGCTGGTCGCGCGGCGGCGTCAGGCGTGGCCCGAGGTGGTCATCACGCTGCGTGCCGACAGCGGCTTCTGTCGCGACAACCTGAGGAGCTGGTGCGAAGCGAACAATGTCCGCTATCTGTTCGGATTGCCTCAAAACAAGCGATTATTGAAGGTCATCGGTCGCGAGCAGCAGGCGGCGAAGGTCGCGTTCGAGCAGTCGGGACAGGCCGCGCGCGTGTTCACCGACTTCACGTATCGGACACAGAAGAGTTGGTCCGCCGAGCGGCGCGTGGTCGGCAAGGCGGAGCCTCTGTCGAAGGGCCCCAACCCGCGCTTCGTCACCACCAACATCCCCGCGACCGAACGCGCCGCGCGCGAGTTGTACGAACAGGACGACTGCGGTCGCGGTGAGATGGAGAACCGCATCCAGGAACAACAACTCTGTCTGTTCGCGGACCGCACGAGTTGCCGCACGCTGCGAGCCAACCCACTGCGGCTGTGGTTCTCAACACTGGCCTACGTGGTGCTGCACGTCCTGCGCGAACGCGGCTGGCAGGGGACGCAGCTCGCGACGGCGCGCTGCGACACGATCCGCACCAAGCTGCTCAAGATCGGAGCCGCGGTCACGGTCACCGTCCGCAAGGTGTGGGTCCGACTCGCCTCCGCCTGTCCTGATCGGAAGGTCTTCGCGCGCGTCTGGCACAACCTCCAAAACGGGGTGCCGCGCCTCGGCTCACTGCCGCCAGGTGAATCGCTCCCCTCGTCTGAGTCACCGCCGCCACCGGCCATCGCCACACCACCGCTCGTCAGCGGAACGAGCTGACAACTCGTCGTCGCGCTGCCACGACCCTGTCCGAATCCATCCGCCTCCAGACCGAGACCCCCGCCCGCTCCTGAGACCCCACCGATCATGCTCGCAACGAACGCGAGCCGTGACGGGTGCCGCGCGTTCACACGCGACCGCGAAAACCACCCGCCGATCAAACGGCGTAGTGAGACATGCGGGCTAGATGGACCGGCATGTTGAACGAGAGAATCTCAGTCATGGAATGGCTGAGCTACGTAGGCGAGGCATTCCATGACTCGCATTCGCGTGGTGCGTCCACCGGTCAATCCTGACCGCGCGGTTAAACGAAGCAAAGGCCTCAGGTGTACCCGCGTGAGGTATCGCCAAGCCCCCGTGTGAAGTGCGACACAGATCCCTTCCTCGTGCAAGGGGCATGTCAAGCGACGAGTTCGATCTCGTCGGCACCGAGGAAAGCCATCGCGTAGAAGAGTTGTTGGGCCTCACAGCGCGACACGTAGTCGGCTGGCATGGCCGCGAGGGTGGCATTGTCCCACTCAACCAGAAACTTCTGAGCGGGCGGCTTTCCCGAAACTTCGACAACCGCACCCGTCCAGCCTCCGATGGAGACCTCTGGGAATTCGGGCGAAGCAACTCCGACTTTCACTCGGATGCGAGCACCCACATTCAGCCCTCCGGCAGACTTCTTCTTCGCCATGTCTCCGATCCCTTGGAAGGACTTCTCGCGCGGCGTGTTGCTGAGCATCAATCGAAAGACCGCCGAGGTGGCGACACTATCCTTGCGGTTCGCAGTGATTTCAAGCGACCGATGCGACTCGACTTGGTCCTCCTGCCGGTCGTCAATCCCACGGCACACCAGCGGCTGGCTCGCGTGGGTTGATTGCCGCATCGACCGGAAGACAGCTTTGGTAGCTAATGTGTGTTCGATCACTGGCGGCGGCGATCACAGTGATTATCATCTCGACTCACAATAGACGCAGTTCGTGCAATCCGTTTGTCAGAAGTCGAGTCGAACTGACTCGACTTGCCCCTCGATTTCGTGATGAGAGTGAGCTGCCGTGCCTGCAAAATGGATTGCGTGGTCTCAAGTGGGAGGCTTGATTCAACCCGACGACGCCGTGCGCGTGGTTGGGTTGATTGAGCGACTGGTCGCTGCCGCTACCGAAGCGACATCTGTGAGCGACTTCCTGCGACAACAGCTTGCCGAAGTGGCGGGCGAACTTGGCGTGAGTGGCTCGGGGGTCATGGACCGTCGCCCGGAATGGACGGTACTCGGTCAGTCAGGTCGCTGGAGCGGGACGGATGCACCGAAGCATGTCTTCGCAGACGTGCTCGACAAAGACGCGGGAGTCATCGTGCCGATGGAGGGTTCGGCGGGAGTCTCGATGGCCGCTGTGCCGATTCGGGCGCGATCGCTGACGGGGGCCGCGCTTTCCTTTACGGCTCGTAATCTTCCGGAGGACGTGCTTCCGCTGGCGATGTTGCTCGGCAAGGCGATGGGGGCGTGTCTGGATGTGATCGCAGATCGCCGAGGATCGGCTGAGCAGATCGATCGCCTGCGTAGCATCTTGAAAATCTCGCGCTCACTCTCGACGGTTAAGGAAACGGAGCCGCTGTTGGTGCTGATCGCGCGGGAGGCCGTGCGGCTCTTGGACTGCGACCGTGCCAGCATCTTTCTGTGGGATCGCGAGCATCAAGAAGTCATCGCCTGCCCGGCGCTCGGTGTGGAAGGGAACTCGTTGCGGCTTCCGGATAAGACGGGCATCGTGGGTGAGGTGATTCATACCGCAAAACCCCTGCGGATCGACGATGCCTATCATGACTCGCGGTTCAGCAAGAAGGTCGATCTCGCCAGTGGTTACAAGACTCGCAATCTCTTGTGCGCACCCCTGTTTGATGGTGAACACAAGCTGCTGGGTGCTTTTGAAGTCATCAACAAGAACTCGGGAGCCTTTGCGGATGGCGACGTTTCGACTCTGGAAGACCTCGCAACGCAAGTCGGCATCGCCTTACACAACACGCGCGAGCGTGAGTCGTTGCTCAGGTCTCATCGTCAACTGACTGAACAGGTGACGAAAGGGGTGTCGCTCATTGGCGACAGTCCGGCGATGCAGGCGATGCGCAGCACGATCCGTCGGCTGGCAGCGACGGACTTGCCGGTTCTGATCCTCGGCGAGAGCGGGACTGGCAAAGAAGTCGTCGCCCAGTCACTGCACTACCAAGGTCCGCGTGCGGATCGTCCATTCATCGCGATCAACTGTGCGGCGCTGACGGAAACACTGCTGGAAAGTGAGCTGTTCGGTCATGAGAAAGGGGCCTTTACGGATGCTCGCGAAATGCACCGAGGCAAGTTTGAATTGGCCGAAGGAGGGACGATCTTCCTCGATGAGATCGGCGACATGAGTCCCGGCGGGCAGGCGAAGTTGCTGCGAGTCCTCGAACAAAAAGTCATCACGCGCGTCGGCGGTTCGCAATCGATTCCGATCAATGCGCGTGTCATCGCCGCTACGAATGCACATCTGGCGGAGGCCGTTCGGGCCAAGAAATTTCGCGAGGACCTGTACTTTCGGCTGAATGTGGTCACGCTCGACCTTCCTCCCTTGCGAGACCGCTCCGACGACGTGTTGCCGTTGGCGGAACATTTTCTGGGAGGCTTTGCCGTTCAAGCACGCCGCCCCAAACTTCAGTTATCTGCGGAGGCACGCAAGCGACTTCAGACTCATACTTGGCCCGGCAACGTTCGTGAACTTCGTAATCTCATGGAGCGGGTTGCGTTCTTGGCACCCGGAGAGAAAGTCGAAGCAGATGACTTGGCTTTCATTCTCAGCCCAGAACAGAATCGAATGCAGGAACCTTCGCTGGATGTGGGTCTCGGTGAAGCGACCGTTGTGTTTCAGCAGGACTTCATTCGGCGCGCCATCAAGCGTGTTCGCAATAACATGAGCGAGGCGGCTCGACTGCTGGGACTGCACCGGTCAAACCTTTATCGCAAGATGAGACAACTCGGCATGAGCGAAGCCTCTGGCCGCGACGAGGAAACTGACGGCCTGCTCGACAATTCTGATGACCCCGGATCGCCATCACTGTAGGCCACGCCAATCTGTTGCCGCCGATTCTGTCACAACATCAACTCGCATCGGTTGATTGTCAGACCAATTTAGAAATGTCACATCGTGTCCAAGATAGAAATGTCACATTGGTGACGTTTCCGAGGGGCCGATGGGCAAGTTGCGTTTGAGTGTCA
>JAYTXB010000371.1:0-3151 GCA_043743205.1 Schlesneria sp. | reverse complement strand
GTTACGGATCGGCAGCCGAGCGATCAAGAATGGGCTGTTGCTGATGTTCGCCATCGCGGCATTCCTGGCGTTGGCGGTGTTCGATGTGCCGTTCCCGATCATCGTGTTGTTGGCGGGCTTACTCGGTTATTTGCTGGCGAAGGTCTGGCCGGACAAATTCAAAACGGGGGGAGGCCACGGGAAGTCGAAGTCGGGCGAGGGGCCTCGTGTGGCGGCGGTGCTGGACGACGATCATGCTCCGCCAGCACATGCTCGTCCGAACTGGGGCCGGTTCGCGGTGCAGGCGACTGTCGGCGCGATCTTGTGGGGAGCGCCGATTGCACTTCTGGTGAACTGGCAAGGTTGGGATGGGACTCACGCACGGATGGGGACGTTTTTCACGACGGCCGCGCTCGTCACGTTTGGCGGCGCGTATGCAGTGCTGCCATTCGTGGCTCATCAAGCGGTCGATGTCTTCGGCTGGATGAAGCCGGGCCAGATGATCGATGGCCTCGCGCTGGGCGAAACGACACCGGGGCCACTCATCATGGTGGTCTCGTTCGTCGGCTTTGTCGGCGGGTGGCAAGCGACGGACATGGGCTGGACCGGCGCGGTGCTCGGTTGTTTGATCGCGACCTACTTCACGTTCCTGCCGTCGTTCCTGTTCATCCTGATTGGTGGGCCGTTTATCGAACAGATGCGTGACGAACTGCGACTGACCTCCGCATTGACTGGCATCACGGCCGCTGTGGTGGGAGTGATCCTGAATCTCGCGGTCTTCTTCGGTAAAACGGTCTTTGTTCCGCAGTGGAACGCGCTGATGTCGAGCTTCGCGAAGGCTGAGTCAGGCTTCTCACTGTCGCAACTCGCGGCGGCGGTGGATGGCGTGGCCGTCATGATCGCGGTCGCTTCATTCGTGGCGATGTACCGGTTCAAAGTGAGCTTGGGCTACGTCGTGGCGGCGTGTGCTTCGGTGGGAGTGGCCTCGTTGTTGTGGAGGTGATTGGCTCTCGCGTCGTTGGACTCCAAGCAGGAGCTTAGAGGTCGTGCGTTCCCAAGCTGGAGCTTGGGAACGAGACGTTGCATGGCCTTGCTCATCACGAAAGCAGGGCCTGCTCCAAACGCCACGTGTCGAGCATCAAGTCGGACTTCAGTTTCTCGAAGGAGTCCGTGCGATAGGCTTCGCCTTCGGGATCGGGTGTCTTGCGGCGGACGGCTCGCAGGAGCAGGTTCTTCGGCGTGTGTTCGAGTTCGATGAATTCGAGAATCTGTGTCTTGTAGCCGCGCACTTCGAGCAGCTTGGCGCGGAGAGCGTCGGTCGCCATCGACGCGAAGCGGTCTCGCAAGATTCCGAAGCCGTTGATCCCCGGCAGCAGGTCGCGGCTGAGTGATCCGTTCAGCTCGTGTTGACAGCAAGGGACGGCGAGGATCGCATCCGACTGCCAGCGAATGGCGGCGGCGAGAGCATCGTCCGTCGCGGTGTCGCAGGCGTGAAGCGAGACCGTGAGATGCACCGCACCCGCCGGTTCAAAGCGGGCGGGCTGGAACGATTCAATCCGACCGACTTCAAATCGCAGCCCCTCACAGCGCAGCTTCTTCGCGATCTGCGAGCAGTCTTCGATCACTTCCTCTTTCACGTCGAGGCCCACGATGGAGACCGTGCGATTGCGGATCGTCGTCAGCAGGTAATGCAAAGCGAACGTGAGGTAACTCTTGCCGCAACCGAAATCGACGACGTTCAACGTCCCTTCGGCGGGCAGGTATTGCAGGATGTCATCGACGAATTCGAGGTAGCGGTTGATCTGCCGGAACTTGTGATACATCGCCGGTCGAACCTTGCCGTCCGGAAGCATCACGCCGACTTCCGTCAGGAACGGGCACGGCTTACCGACCGGGATCAGGTAGTTCTTTTCGCGGTTGTGTTCCATCACCGGTTGGAACGCAAGCGACGACGGCGCTCGTTTGACTTTGAGCGGTCCGCGCGGCTTTTTCCTGAGCGTGAAGTCGGCTTCGAGCGTGAAGAGGTGCGCGTCGCCAAACGTCTGTCCGAACGCGGCCTTCGCTCGCAATCGCAACTGGTCGGCGGAGAGATTCTCGTGCGTCTCTTGCGCCCCCGTGCGAGCGGTCCATTGATAGGCGGTCTCACCATTCAACTCGATCGGTCGCACTGTCACCTTGAGGATGTTCCCTTTCGTGGACTGCAACGGCTGGCTCAGGATGAGGCGTTGAAACGAATTACCGTGCAGAGATTGAGCGAGCAGAGAAACGAGTGAGTCCATCGTGCGGGAGCGTCCAAAAAGGGAACCTGTGATTCGCGAGGGACGGTTTGTACGATGCCGCCCCCGCAACCGAAAGCCCGTCGGTTTTGTGGGCGAAAGTGGCACGCGAGCAAAGTCAGGCAACTCAACGCAGTTAGGAGTAACAGGCCGATGTCGGAGGGACAGCCTTCAACCGAACAGCCCCAAGGATTCACGGTCCGTCCTGCGCGGGAAGCCGATGTCGATGCGCTCGGGCAGTTCATCGCACCGTTTGTCGAACGCGGGCGATTACTGCCGCGGACTCACGATGAATTGGAAGATCTCACCGTGGACGGGTTCATCGCCGAGTCGAACGGTCAGATCGTCGGCTTCGCGGCCTTGGAGATTTACTCATCCAAGCTGGCGGAGTTGCGCAGCTTGGCCGTGTCACCCAATCAACAGGGACGCGGCATCGGGAAGGCACTCGTGCAGGCGTGCGTGGAGCGAGCGAGGCAACGGCACGTGTTTGAGGTGATGGCGATCACGTCGTCGGATGAGTTCTTCCAACGCTGCGGCTTCGACTTTACCCTGCCGGGTGAGAAGAAGGCGGTCTTCCTGCAAACGCGCGAGACGTATTGAGGCGTGATGCGCAGTCGCTGATTGGGAGTAGCCCTGTCGCTCCGCGACAGGTAGCGAAGCGGCAATCAAACATTGAATCGCGGACGATGCGAATTCATCAATTGAACACTCACTCCACGACGCGCTTCCTGTCGCGGAGCGACAGGGCTACCTTGCCGAAGAGGACTCGTTATTCGTCACTCTGCTTGGGGGACCGCCCATTAGCAGCCCGTTGAAAAACTGTAGGATGGCCTTCTAGGCCGTCGTTTTTCTGCGGGAAATCGGACGGGCAAGATGCCCATCCTACGTTCTTCAAC
>JAYTXB010000370.1:0-5538 GCA_043743205.1 Schlesneria sp. | reverse complement strand
GTTGAAGAACGTAGGATGGGCATCTTGCCCGTCCGATTTCCCGCAGAAAAACGACGGCCTAGAAGGCCATCCTACAGTTTTTCAACGGGCTGCTAATGGTCCAAGAGTGGTGTGTTCCGAAGACTCTACACACCCTACGGGACTGATGCTGCCCGGCTCACTGTCATTAAACCTTCGTGTGAACCCAGTGACCTGCGTGATAACGCCACGCGATCAGCATTGATCGCAGGATGTTGTCGGCTCCCATGCCGATCCAAGCGCCGAACAAGCCTCCTTGCCAGTGGACTCCGCACAAGTAGCCGAGACCCACACGGACAATCACGTTGCCGACGAGCGAGCAGTACAGCGGGAACTTGGTGTCCCCCGCTCCCATCAGGCAGCACGAGTAGACGATCAGGATCGCGTTCGGAATTTGGTAGAGCGCCATCAGTCGGAAGGCTGGGACGCCGACGAGAGCGACTGCCGGATCGCGGTGCATCTGGGCATAGATCAGCGGCGCGAACGTGAAGAACACGAGCGTCATCAGTCCAGCGTAGCCGACGCATTGGCGCACGGCCTCGCGACCGGCGCGGCGAGCACGATCGAGATCACCTGCGCCGAGAGCCTGTCCGATCAGAGTGGCGGCGGCGATCCCGAAGGCTTCGGCGGGGAGGTATGACAGGGCCTCAATGCGGACTCCGACGAAGTGTGCCGCGAAGGCCGCTCCATCGAAGCCACCGGTCGATAGTCGTGAGATCACCATCAAGAATGCAAAGTGGCCACTCACCTTGGCGATCCCCGCGAGTGCCGCCGGTCCACCGACGCGCGTGATACGTCGAACCGTTGCGGTATCGAAGCCGAACTCGGAGAGGCGGACATGAATTCGCGCTCGGCCCGAAAACAGCAGGACCGCCATCAGGCTGGCCCCACACATCTGAGCGATCACAGTCCCGGTCACGATGCCGGTGACACCCATCTCGGGGAACGGTCCCCAACCCCACATGCAGGCCGATGCGACGAGGACATTCACGATGTTGGTGAAGGTCAACACGAGTAGCGGTGTGCGCATGTCGCCCGATCCTCGCAACGAGGCCGCCGCAATCTGAGTGAACGCCGCGAAGCATTGCGACCACGCATCGAACCGTAGGTACTCGACCGCGATCCGGTGTTGTTCGCCTTCCATCCGCATCAGTCCGGCGAAGGGAATGGCCAGTTCGCGCAGCAGACAGCAGACGATCGCTCCGACGAAGAACGACAATGTGAGTGCGCGCGCCGTGATGCGCCGTGCTTCCGCGAACTCACCCGCCCCCCAGTGACGCGCCACGATCGCGTTGGCTCCGACACCGACAACTCCAAACACCACCGAACCGAGCCACGACACATACGCCGCCAGTCCAATCGCCGAGGTCTCTTGCCGTCCCAACTGCCCCGAGAGCAACGTGTCGAAGAAGCCGATCCCGAAGATCAGCAGTTGCTCGGCCAGCACCGGAATGACCAATCGCAACAGGTCGCGCCGCAAATGGTCCGTCGCCGGAGTCGGTACAAGGGCAGGGGCAACAATCATGAGCGATTAAGTTCCGTGAAAGCGTCTGTCGAAGATGCGCGGCGTCGAAGCAGTGGGGGGGAGACCTACTGTAGTCCCGTCGCTCCGCCGACGGGACTGCGGGGAGCTTTGTGGTCCGGCGTTCAAATTTCAAAAATGGCCACGATCGGTTCCCGGTTCAGTCCCGCTCGTGTGCGGCCATTTTTGTGATCGCGGTACTCCGGACGCGGGTTCTTCTTCTTCATCCGTGCTCCGGCCCTGCCATCCGTGCGATCATCTGATCTGAGGGGAATCAAGCGCACGGATGGCAGGGCCGGAGCACAGATGAAAGCCAATGCCGCCAGTGGTTGATGCACCGATCCTAAGACCACGGCGCACTCCCCGTGACACCAGCCAAATCAATCGGGTTCAACCCCGGCACAACTTCTTGCGCGAGTCTCACCATGTGTGGGTGGCACGTAAAGAATAGTACCTGAGCCGATCGCGAGACATCGACCAGCGCGGTGAGCGTCTGCCGCGTGCGCGCCTCGTCGAAGTTGACCAGTACGTCGTCGATCACGATCGGCAGCGGCTGGTTCTTGTCGCAGTAGTGCAGGACGTAGGCGAGGCGGATGGCGAGGTAAAGCTGCTCGCGCGTGCCGGTACTCAGTTGGTCGGGTGTTCGTTCGACGCCATCGGCTCGTCGAATGAGGACGCTTTGTTTGCCGCTGCCGCTGCGGTCGAACTCGATGTACTTCCCGCCCGTCATCTGGCCGAGTAACCGCGAAACCGTCGCGATCATCTCGGGCTGATTCTCCTTCTCGAACCGACTCACGGCCGCGTTGAGCAGATGCCGCGCGTAGACCAGCGGCATGTAGCGATCGACCTCGGCGGCCAGCAGCGTTCGCTTGCGGGCCAATTCCTCGGTGAGCAGCGCGACCGCTCCGGAGCCGTCGAGTTGAGCCAACTCCTTTCGCGCCGCTCCGACCGCTTCATCGGCCGCTCGCTTGAGTTGCTCCTGCTGACGAAGCTGTTCGCCGAGATCACGCTGTTCCCCATCCAAGACCGCGCGTTCACTCTGAGCGAGCGCCGCTTCAAACTCATCACGGTCGTCGCCCGCACGGATCAGCTCGACCTCGCGGGCAAGCTGTCCGATCTCGTTGTTCAGCTTGATTACCTGTTCCGCGTGTGAAACGACTTCGAGAAACTGCTCCTCCGTTGTCGCATTGGCTTGCGCGAACAGTGCGGTTCGTTGAGCATCGAGACTCGTGTGACGTTCGCTCAGTGCCGTTGCGAGGTCGCGCGCGGCGATCAGTTTCTGCGACCAGTCGTCATGCTTCCGCTGCGTTTCGACGGCCCGTTCGACCTGCTCGGCCAGTTTCTCGATGGCGAGTTCGGTCGGGTCGCGAACGAGTGCTGGTTCGAGCGACTCACACAACGAACGGACTCGATTCTCGAACTCGATGATGCGCGACTCCATCGCCGCAATACGGGCCTCTTCGCCGGGCAGAGCGTCGAGCCGGATACGCGTGGCACTCAATTTGTCGATCACTTCGCGGGCCAGTTCAGAATCCCAATTTGCGGGAAGGTTGAGCCGCTGTAAGACCGCCTGCCACTCGGCGTTCGCAGCCGTCTCGCGCGTTGCGAGGGCTTTCAATTCGTCGTCGTATTTCGCAAGTTGCTTGTCGAGGCGGCGCAGATCCTTCTGCAACTCGCTCGTCCGTCGCTGCTGGTCCTTCGCCGCATCTACGGCCTGGCGAGCCGAGACCAGCAACACCGAGGGGTCAACATCCGCCCGCGCACTCCCGCTCGGAGAAATATCGTTGGCGAATTCGTTGGGTTGAACATCGTCCCACGCCGCGCGAAGCCGTTGCTCGAACGAGGAGGCACGATCGCCGAGTTGCGACAACTCGCCATTCAGTTCGTCACGCTGCGAGATCGTCGCACAGGCCGCCTCATAATCCTTGAGCCAGCCGAGCATCGCGTCGGGGGCGAGCGGCTCGAAACGGCAAGGCTGCCACAACGCGAGCCACTTCAACTGCAACTCGTCCTGTTGTCGCTCCAGCTCGGAGATTCGTTGCCGCTTCTGGTCGATTCGCGTCGCGAGCGCGGCGAGTTGCTTTCGCAAGCCTTCGCGCTCGGCAACCTCATTCGCGTTGTCGTAGATTTGGTCGGCAATGTTGTCGGCGTGACGGACGGTTTGCTCGTAGGCGTCTGGTAGGCGGTCGTTCGCGTTGAAGTCGCGAGTGGCCAATTCCTTCGTAGGATGGGCACTCTTGCCCGTCCCGCTTTGGCCTTGATCACTCATGTCGCTGGTATCAATCGCGTCGCCAATCGAAGCAGGACGGGCAGGAGTGCCCATCCTACGAAGCGAATCGAGCCACGCTTCGGCATCGGGCGATGAGGACTCGCCGTGGTCGAACTGCTGCCGGATCAAGTTCCAGCCAGCATCACGCTGCTGTCGAGCGGCGTCGCGTTCGTCGAGGCTCGGCACGACGTGGCTCGACAGCGCGGTGTCCAAGGCTTTTGTGATCTCGCGCTGCTCGGCTTCGTCCTCTTTGACGGAGACGGTCGCAGTGCGAAGCTGTTCACGGAGATCGTCGAAGCGAGACTCGAACTCGGCAATCGTTTCTGCGCGTGGGACGGGCAACTCGTGCGGAGTGGACGTTGCGGCGGGAAGTGGCGGCGTGAGCTTGTGGCATTGTGTCCCGAGCTTTCGTTCCAGCTTGGCCAACTCGCCGCGCGTACTTTCCATTTGCTTGCGGTTCGCGGCGAAGTCGGCTTCGTCGGCGAGGACGGCGGCGAGCGACGTGACATCGCGCGGCGAACCGATCTCGGCCAGATCGTCGCGTGCCCGTTCGAGATTCGCGGCATCGCCGTCTCGCTTGGCGGTGAGCTTGGTGTACGAGGTCGTTCGCTCGCGGCGTTCATCGCTCAGTCGGTCGATCTCCGTGCGTGTCGCCACATCGACCGAGAAGGCTCGCAAATCGGCATGGCTCCAACCGGGACGCAATTCGGCCAACTCGCGGTCAATCAGCAGCCGCATCGCCTCACGCTGCCGCTGCCGTTCGGGAAGTTGATCCTTGGCTTCGATGTACGACTGACGCAGTTCGAGGCACGACTTGATCTCGGCCCGGTACGAGACCGCGCCGGGGTCGAGCTTCAGCACGGCGAGAGATTGCTCCGCCTGTTTGATCTCGTCGTTTCGCCTCGCCTGATCCGTTTCGAGCGACTTCAAGTCTTTTGTGATCGCCTGGTATCGCTGCCGCGCGTCGGCGGGGACGTTGTCGGGGACGACCAGATTGGCTCGTTCGCCGCGCCGCTGCTGAAGCTCCCACCACTTCGGCCACGCGCGGGCCTGCTTCTCAATCTTCGAGTGACGCCGCCGCAACTGATCGACTTGCTGATGCAGGGACTGCGCGTGTTCGGCCGCTTTGGTGACGGCCGTATCGACTTCGCGATACTTGTCCGGGCGGAGCGAGCGGTCCTTAATCTCTTTCGCCAGACGTTTGAGTTCGGCAAGCAAGGCATTTATCGCCGGCTTCGAGCCGCCCTTCTTGAACATGTCGTCTGCTTGGCGGCTCAGTTCGGCCACGACCTTGTCCGGGCTGCTCATCCCGCCGAGGCTACCGCCGAAGAGGGCCGATTGCAGGCTCTCGTGCTTCAGAGTCGCTTCGCCCTGGCTGAGTTGATCGAGGCCAAACGCGAAGACCGACTCGAACAACCCTCGATCGGCGTGATCGAGTAGACGCAACCAACCGGCATCGTCGAGATCGGTCGGCTGGCCATCGAGTTTGATCGCCACCTTGTCTTTGTTTCCCTTGCGGCGTCGCAGTTCGACCGCACGACCGTCACGCAGTTCGAGCGTCGCCACGCCCGCCATCTCACCTTGCCCGCCGAAGTCGTAGGGCGTCCGCGCGGGGAAGTCGAATAGCAGACCGCGCAGGAATTCGAGCAGCGTCGTCTTGCCCGCTTCGTTCGGCCCGTAGATGACCTGCAACCCATCGCCGGGAAAGACGAGATCGCACTCATTGAAG
>JAYTXB010000369.1:0-1999 GCA_043743205.1 Schlesneria sp. | reverse complement strand
GAGCTGACGCACGTCGGGGCTTGGGGCCGGTTGGCTCCGCGCGGCGCGGTGCGAGCGCTGGCGGCTCCCTCGTCTGCGGACGGCGTGCGGATCGCGACGCTCAACGTGATGGAAGGACAGCGCGTTGCCGAGGGCGAAGTGATCGCGGTTCTCGACTCGCACGAGCGACGTGACGCGGCGGTTGTCCACGCGCGATCGTTGCTCGCGCTGGCCGACGCGAAGCTCGAACAGGTTCGCAGCCCGTCGAAGCCTTCGGAACTCGAGGCACAAGAGGCATTGATCGCGCGACACGGGCACGAGCTGGCTCAGGCGGAATCGGATCTCAAGCGCGAGGACGCGTTGAGTCTGCGACAGGCTGGCGTGCAGTCGATGCTCGAACAGGTGCGATTGAAGTGGAATCAGGCCGTGCAGACCAAGCGGCAGGCGGAGGCACAACTCGTCTCGTTGAAGACGCCGCGTCCGACCGACGTGCTGGTGGCGGAACGACAAATGGACGAAGCACGTGCCGCACTGAAGCAGGCGGAAGCGGACTTGGCACTCACCGAAATTCGGTCTCCCACAGCGGCCACCGTTTTGCGTGTGCATACCCGCGCGGGGGAGAAGGTCGGCGACAAAGGAGTGGTGGAGATTGGCGACATCGACCAGATGTTTGCCATCGCGGAAGTTTACGAAGCGGACCTTGCGCGGCTGGCGGTCGGACAGTCGGCGCGCGTTCGCATTCCCACGTTGAAGATTGAAGTGCAAGGCCATGTCGAACGACTCGGCTACGTCGTTCAGCGCAAAGATGTCTTCAATATTGATCCCGTCGCCGACACCGATGCCCGCGTGATCGAGGTCTGGGTGAAGCTCGCCCCCGATGTTCCGCAGGCGGTGCGGCAGCTCTCCAATGCGCGGGTCGAGGTCATCATCGATGTGAGCGAGACACCCAAGCAAACGGCCAGTCGTAGGATGGGCACTCTTGCCCGTCCGGCTTTCATTTTTCAGAAGACCAGACGGGCGAGAGTGCCCATCCTACAGCAGGTTTCACGCAGCCACTTTGCGAGGCACCCCGATGTCGCGTGATCTGCCCATTGCGTGGTTGCAGCTCACGCAGTCGAAGGCGAAGTTCGTCGTCGCGGTGACGGGCGTCGTGGTTTCGGTGCTGTTGATGTGGATGCAGCTCGGGTTCCTCGACGCTCTCTACCGCAGCGCGACTTCCATCGCGCGGCATCTGCATGGCGACTTGGTGTTGCTCAGCCCGAGTACCAAGACGTTCATGCAGCTCGAACCGTTTGCCAAACGTCACATCGCGCGAGGACTCGGGCATGATGGAGTCGATCGCGTCTATGCCCTCTACGTCGGGATGGCGATGTGGAAGAACCCGTGGAACGGCGAGAAGCGGCGGCTGTTTGTCTTCGGCATGGAACCAGACTATGCGGTGTTCGAGGCTCCCGGATTGGAGGAGGTGCTGCATACGACGCTCGCACCGGACTCGGGCATTTTTGACGTGGCATCGCGACCCGAGTTCGGTCCTGTTGGAACAGCGTTTCGTAAAGGGAAGCCGGTCGTGGCGGAGATCAATGGTCGGCAAATTCGTATCGCGGGGATCACGACGATCGGCGCGGGCTTTCAAGCCGATGGCAACTTCGTCACGAGTACGGCCAACTATCTGAGGATCATGAATGAGAAGCGGTCAGGGGCGGTTCACGTCGGCGTGTTGCGGTTGAAGCCGGGCGTCGATCATCGACAGGTCCAGCGAGACCTCGCCGCGATGTATGGCCCCGAGATCACCGTTCTCACCACGAATGAACTGGTTCTGAGGGAGTATGCGTTCCTGACCAAGACCGCTCCGATTGGCTTCGTCTTCACCTTGGGGACGATCGTCGGTTGCGTGATCGGCTTCGCCATCGTCTATCAGGTACTGTACACGGACATCTCGAACCACCTCCCGCAGTTCGCGACGCTCAAGGCGATGGGCTACACGGATCGCTATCTGGCGGGAGTCGTCGTGCAGGAAGCA
>JAYTXB010000368.1:0-5519 GCA_043743205.1 Schlesneria sp. | reverse complement strand
ACTTCCGTATCCGAGTGACCTCGAAACGAACTTCCTTGTGCGGCCAGTTCACGGCGCAGTTCGTTCGCGTTGTAAATCTCACCGTTGAACACGATGGCGAAGCGCCCGCACGACGACACCATCGGCTGATGTCCGGCGGGGGTGAGGTCCACAATCGACAGCCGCTGAAACCCGAGCGCGATCCCCGCCGCCGGATCGCACCACGCCCCGCTGTCATCCGGCCCGCGATGACGCAACGTGTTGGCCATGCGTGTGACGGTGGCCAACAGCGCGTCGGCCGTCTGGTCGCGGGAACAATTCAAAATACCAGTCAAGCCGCACATGCGAGGACTTCAAATGGAGTGTGAGATGCTTGAGAAACAGGCTGCGCTCAAGGGAGAGCGATGATCGCAACGAGTCTCGCGTGGTGTTGCGAGTCTGTCGAGCGAGGGTCATATTACGTCCCGCTTTGGGCGGCGGTCACGATGAACGATTGAATGTCTCAGGATCAATGATGGACAACTCGCCCATTTCCCTTGTCGAACTCGAAGACAAACCCTGTCCGTTGTGCGGCTCGAGCAGTGCGTCGATTTACTTGCAATCGAGCGATCTACTCTACGGCGTACCAGGTGAGTTTCAGATTGTGCAATGTCGTGATTGCCGCCATCTGTATATGAACCCTCGCCCAACCGCCGACACAATCTTGAACTGCTATCCCGACAACTACGGGCCGCACCGCGTCGCGGCTTCACAGATTCCAGCTTCCGTGGCAACTGAGACGAATGGGACTCCGACCACAGCCGTGTCGGTCACTCATCGACCGTGGTATCTCGCGTCCTCCGTGAGAAGCATCCCCGGTCTGCGGACCCTGTATTACTGGTTAACGAAGACCTATGGGGACTACATCCCGCCCGATGTGGGCCACGGCGCGCGGGTGGTCGAGTTGGGCTGCGCGACCGGGAACTTTTTGGAGAAGCTACGTGCTGTCGGATGTCAGCCCGAGGGGATCGAGCCGGTGGTGTCGGCCGCTGCCGAGGCGACGAGTCGTGGGTTTTTGGTCCATACGGGGATGCTGGAATCGATGTCTTTGAAGCCTGACTCTTACGATGCCGCATTTGCGTGGATGGTGATCGAGCACCTAGTGAATCCGCGCGAAACACTGGTCGAACTGAAGCGTGTGCTGAGACCGGATGGTTGCTTGGTATTCAGTGTGCCCAACGCTGGCTGTTGGGAGCCGTACATCTTCGGCAAGAGCTGGATGGTGTTCGAGCTGCCGCGTCATTTGCAGCACTTCACGCCGAGAAGACTGACTCAACTACTGGCGGAGTGTGGTTACGACCGAGTGACCATCATGCACCAGCACAACGTCATGAATCTCGTCGCTAGTGTTGGGATCGTGCTGGTACGGTGGTTTCCTCGTAGTCGATGGGCATTCGGTGTGCGGGATTGGCCGAATCACCCGACGCTATGGCCGCAACTCGCGCTGGCTCCGTTGGCGAAAGTTCTGGCGTGGCTGCGTCAGGGAGGGCGATTGACGGTCGTCGCGCGTAAGCCCAACTCGCCATAACCGCTCAGAAGAGTTGGCCTGCGTCATGAAGTAATTCTCCAATCCGAAACAGAGGAGTCTTGGTGTTGTGAAAATTTTGATGCTCTCATCCGGAGTGCGCGTCCCCTCGTCTCGGTTTCGGATGCTGCCCTACGCGAAGTATTTTCGCGCCGCAGGACACGCGTGCCGCGTTGCTCACAGTTTCCCCGAGAAGTACGACTTCATCCCGTGGTTTGGGTTTCGGCCCAGTCAGAAATTGAAGCGACTTGGGCGATACATCGACTGGTGCCGGTCCCGGTGGCGCGGCGATGATGTCGTCGTGATTGATCGCGAAGTCTTCGACGATCCGACGACAAATTGTGAAGAACGGTTTCGCAGCACAGCTGCCAAGCTCGTGCTGGACCTCGATGACGCCGTCTTCCTGCGCTACCCCGAAAAGTTCGAGCGACTGGCCACGTTGGCAGACCTCATTCTGTGCGGCAATACCTTCATTCAGGAGTGGGCCGCGGCACGCAATGCACGCACGCTGGTTCTTCCCACGTGCGTCGAGTTGTCTCAATACACCGAAAAGGACTGGTCCCAACCGGCACCGTGTCCAGTGCGCATCGGCTGGATGGGCACGACCGGAAACCTCCGTTACTTGCAGGTCGCGGCTCCGGCACTGAGGCGGCTGGCTGTGGATCATGCTTTTGAACTACTGGTGATCGTGCCAGATGCCGGGCCGCTAGCGGAGGTCGATCTGACCGGTGTCACTGTCCGGCATGTCGTATGGAATGGACCGAGTGAGGTCGATCAATTGCGTGAGATCGACATCGGGCTGATGCCGTTGTTCACGAACAACGAGTGGGACAAGTACAAATGCGGACTGAAGCTGATCCAGTACATGGCAATTGGGATTCCAGCGGTGGCCTCGCCAGTGGGCGTCAACGCCTCAATCGTCACTTACGGGCGAGATGGCTTTGTCGCCGCGAGTGACTCCGACTGGGAAGCCATACTCCGCCCATTATTGATCGACGAGAACCTGCGTCGCACGGTGGGGGCTGCCGCGCGAGATACCGCCCGGACGCGCTACTCGATCGAGGCCAACTTCCCGATCTACGAAGCGGCCTTGCGGGAACTCTGCGCGGCGAAATGATGAGACTCACCGCTCGCGGTAAACCGCCAGTTGCGACGAGCAACTGGTGGTCCCTGACCGAATCACTGCGGGCCAGCGATTCTGGAAAGGTAGCCCTGTCGCTTCGCGACAGGAAGCGAGATCAACAGGGGATGTCGATCCGCCGAACGACCACAATCGAACGGGATGAGTCGCTCGTGCGCTCTCGCCACCTGTCGCGGAGCGACAGGGCTACCTTTCTTGAACGACTACACCACGGGCTGTACGACACTGACCCAACTGGGAGGCAGGCGGTCTCGAAGTTCGATGTTCGAGAACTCACCGCTGCGCCGCGGACCAACTTCGCGCGCCCATTCCGCCATGCGTTTCACGCCTGCTTCGATCGTGGTCTCCGCAGGTACTCCAAAGACGCGGGCACACTTGGAATGATCGGCCCACGCTTTATCGACCTCGACACGCGGCGGCAGGTAATCGATGTTCGGTTCAACATCGAAGGCGTTGGCCACGACTCGTACCAGTTCGTTGATTGAAAGTGGCCGATCCGCGCCGACGTTAAAAGTTTGATTGGCCGCTGCGGCGACAAACGGTGCTGCGGCGAGTTGCGGCGCGACATCGCCGACATACGAAAAGGCGCGTTGCTGCTCCCCTGTGCCGAAGACCGGCAAAGCCCGTCCCTGCATGAGGCAGTTCATGAAGATTCCGATCACATTGCGATAGCGGTCGCCGATATTCTGGAACTCGCCATAAACGTTGTGAGGTCGAAAGACCGTGTAATCCAGCCCGAACAGATCGTGCGCCGCCCGGAGATCAAGTTCGACGGCGTATTTGGCGATGCCATACGGGTCTTCGGGTGACGGTGCCAAGTCTTCCGTCATCGGCACCTGACCACTGCCGTAAACCGCGATCGAACTCGTGAAGACAAACCGCCGCGTCCGGTGACGCACACTGGCATTGATCAGGTTCACGCTGCCTAGCAGGTTGTTCTCGTAGTTGAAGTGCCGGATGAAATGACTGAGCCCCTCGGCGGCATACGCGGCGAGATGCCAGACGTATGCAAACCGATGTTGGTCGAACAGGCGATCAACGCAGGACACGTCTGTCACGCTCCCTTTCACGAATGTGACACGCGCGTCTTCGGGTAGGTTTTCGACGAATCCTCCCGACAGATCGTCGAGTACAACGATCGGCGCAGCGCTCAGTTCGGGGCGTTGCATCAACTCGCGAACGACGTGTGCCCCGATGAACCCCGCGCCCCCCGTGACCAAGCAGGACTGACTTCGATCTAGTTCATTCACGGCAAGAAACCTTCTTGGAAATCACTCGAACACACCCTGACAGGCCCGAGTATAGCCACTGTTTTGTTCTGAGTCTGAACCTGTGAATGTCCCTCATGACACCGGATGCAAATCGCCAGTGGCCACCTGTTCAAAAAGTGCCTCCCACTGGTTGAGGTTCTCACGCGAGTCGCACATTTGACGGACGCGGTCGCGCGCGTTGTTCGTCAACGCCTCCCAGTCCGCCTCACGGTCCATGCAATCGGCGATCGCGTCGGCGAGGGCGGTTGCACTCGCGGGGGGGACGAGGTGTCCGCAACGGCCTTCGTCGAGAATCTCGCGGGGACCGCAGGGGCAATCGGTGGCAAGGACCGGCGTTCCGCAGGCGATAGCCTCCAGAAGTGCATTCGGGAAACCTTCATTCAATGACGGCAACACGAACAACCGCGCATGGCGATACCACGGCAACGGGTTCACCACGAACCCCGGCAGCGTGACGTGAGCTTCCAATTGGTGAGCCGCGATGAAGTCACGGAGTTCTCGTTCCTGCTCCCCCTGCCCCAGTGAGACTAAGTGCAGCGAGCGGCCCCGTTCGCGAACCAAGATGCGGATCGCTTCGAGCAGGAACTGTTGGCCTTTCTGTGGATGCAGCCGCCCCCCCGAGACGACCAGAAACGGATCGCGAGGTACGTTCGGTGTGAACGCCTTGGCCAGTCGCTCGATCCGCTCGAAATCGACAAGGTTATGCAAAGTGCGCACGTGCTCGTCGGGCAACCCGAAGAACTGAACCAAGCGTTGTCGCAGCCCGGCCGAGTTGGTCAGCACCAGCGACGCCGATGAATACGACCACCGTGCGAACCGTCGCGCCAGCAAGGGCATTCGTCGCGCGTAGGCTTTCAGTTCCCACGCCGGATCAGCCACGCAGCAGGCGATGCGCGGAGTCGGTCGAAACCAACACGCGGCGGCCGCGTCGAGTGTCGCCAAGAATGTGCGGTCGTAAACGATGTCAATTCGTTCTTGGGCCATCAGGCGCGCGAGATGCCTCCACCGCGCGATCGGTGTCGTCCGCAACATGCGATGCACAGTCGATGATCGCGATTTGAGGAATCCTTCCCAGAACGAATGGATCGGGACATCGGCTGGGACTTCACTGAGTAACTCACCGCTGCGACTCCCCAGATAGAGGATCGGTTCAAACCGGGTTCGATCGAGGTGCTTCAGAATCTCGACCACCTGACGCTCGGCTCCCCCACCACCCAGAGTGCCGATCACAAACAGGACTCGCAGGCGTCGCGGCATGAGGTACGGTAATCTTGTAAAGGAGTTGGGCGGAAGTGGAATGGGATCGCCCGGTTGTACCCGGCCGGTCCCGGCTTTTCCAAACGGCTGGTATGCTGCGTCTCAACGGACGTATTGGCGATCGGCAGGTGTTCACTGACTCCGACCAACCCGAAGTGTGAGTTTAGAAGTTGCGCTATTTGAGGATTGAAGTCATCTTCGCCCCAAGGGGGCCTCGGAGACCAGCCCAGGGCTAGCGAACACCGTGAGCGCCGCCCTGGGAAACCGAACACCAGATCGTTGTGCCCTGAAGGGGCACGGGAAATAT
>JAYTXB010000367.1:0-3849 GCA_043743205.1 Schlesneria sp. | reverse complement strand
ACTTGTTTTAGAGCAACCGAACACATCAGCCGGAACGCGCTAGCGTCCGGTTCTCGTAGTTCTCAGCAAACCGGACGCTAGCGCGTTCCGCGCTAATTTCTAAAACAAGTGCCATTGGCCTCACGGCACCCGGCTCACCAAACTCCGGCAGTGATTGATGCGTCAATCCTGACCCGCAGTGTGAGCCTTCAAACGGGAGTCCAACCTCATGCCGATCTATCTACTCGGAACGCTCGACACGAAGGGGCATGAGATCGCCTTCGTCCGCGACTTGTTGCACGAGTATGGCGTGACGACATACGTCGTCGATGCCGGTTGTCTCGGCGAGCCGACCATCGCAGCTGACATCGCGCGAGAGCAAGTCTTCGCGGCGGCAGGCGTCTCATTGCAGGCATTGCGAGATCAGAACGATCGCGGACAAGCAGTCACTCAAGCGGCGCTCGGTGCGGCGAACATCGTGACTGCCGCTCACGCGCGCGGCGACGTGGACGGCGTGTTGGCGCTCGGAGGTTCGGCGGGGACGACCATCGGGACCGCAGCCATGCGCGCATTGCCGCTCGGCATCCCGAAGTTGATGGTCAGCACACTCGCCTCCGGCCAGACTCGGCCCTACGTCGGTGGCAAAGACATCCTGATGCTGAACTCCGTCGTCGATATCGCGGGGATCAACCGCATCAGCCGCATGGTCCTCACGGAAGCCGCACGAGCAATGGCCGGGATGGTGCTGTTGAGTCATTGCCCGTCCGGTCCCCTCGCCCCCCGCCTTGGGGGGGAGAGGGCTAGGGTGAGGGGGGCGAGTGGTGAAAACGACTCTGTTTTGCCACACGCCACAATCTCTTCTGCCTCAGCCCCTCAATCTTCAACTCTCGACACTCAACCCCGCTCCGAAGCCCCCCTCACCCTAACCCTCTCCCCCGAAGACGGAGGAGAGGGGACCAGAAAAGACAAACCGCTCATCGCCGCGACGATGTTTGGCGTGACGACGCCCTGCGTCGAACACGCCCGCAAGATTCTCGAAGCGGCCGGTTACGAGGTACTCGTCTTCCACGCGACCGGCAACGGGGGCGAGGCAATGGAGGGACTGATCGCCGACGGACTCATTGCCGGTGTCCTCGACATCACGACCACGGAGTTGGCCGATGAACTTGTGGGAGGCACTCTGACGGCGGGGCCGACTCGACTGACAGCGGCGGGCAAACGGGGAATCCCTCAAGTCATCTCCGTCGGCGCGCTCGACATGGTCAACTTCGGGCCTCGTAACACAGTGCCGGACAAGTTCAAGGACCGTCAGTTCTATCAGCACAACGCCACTGTCACGCTAATGCGAACGACTCCCGACGAGAACCGACAACTCGGCGAAGTGATCGGTCGCAAGGCCGCTGCTGCGACGGGACCGACGACTATCATGATGCCGCTAAAGGGAGTGTCAGCCATCGATCAGACAGGCAAGCCGTTTAATGATCCTGCCGCGACGCGTGCTTTGATAGATGGCATTCGTGCGACACACGGATCAGCGGAACTATTGGAACTCGAAAACCACATCAACGACATGGAGTTTGCTGAGGCAGCGGCTACCAGACTTCTTGATCTATTGAGCGACTGACGACACGACGCCGAACTTCGACTGTCCCCGATGATGTTCTTGTGGCTCCAATCGAAGATATCGAGCCACGAACACCAATCGGGAATTGGCTGTTCTGCATTCGATTGATATCGAACTGGCAGGCGCGGAACGCCCTTCGTGAGAATCGCTATGACAATTCAGTGTGTTCTGGCGCACGATACAGACAGCCAGTCGTGACAGATTCCGATCAGGCGCGCGCGATCAATCGGCTTCGTCATATAGTCGTCGCATCCAGCCGACAGGCAACGTTGCCTGTCTTCGACCATCGCGTTTGCCGTGAGGGCCACGATAGGCCGATCAAAGCCGCGTCGGCGTAGTTCACTTGCGGCACCGTAACCATCCAAGACTGGCATCTGAACATCCATCAGCACCAGATCGTAGCCGGCACCGGATTGAGAATCGGCATCTGTCGAGGCAGTGCAGTACCCGAGTAATGCTTTTTCGACGGCGTCGCGACCGTTCTCGACCACGTCCACGATGGCCCCTGCCTTCATCAATAATGTCCTGATCAGACGCTGGTTCAGCGGGCTATCTTCGGCCAATAGGATCCTGCCTGAAAGCTGCGTTGTCGGTTGCGGCGTTGGTTTTGGTTCCTTAGAAATCGACAGCGAACTGGTGAGTTGAACCCCGTCCAGCGGACCCGTTCCGATAGTGACTGTAAACACGCTTCCCAGCCCAGGAAGACTATCGACGCTGACATCACCGCCAAGCAGTCGAGCCATTCTTCGGCAAATGGTCAGTCCCAGGCCGGTTCCACCCGCCTTTCTGGTCGTGGATGCATCAACTTGGACAAACGGTGCGAACAGGACCTCTAACTGCGTACTGGCAATTCCAATTCCCGAGTCGTGAACCTCGAAAGCCAGCCTCGGCTGTTGGATACGTTCTTCGGGAGCCATCCTGACAACGATCTTGATCCCGCCGGATTCAGTGAATTTGATGGCATTTCCGACAAGGTTGACCAGCATCTGCCGCAGGCGAACCGGATCGGAACAAATCACATTTGGAATGAGGCCTTCGACGGTTGCCACCAAAGACAGGTCTTTTAGTGCTGCTTGTACCTGAAAGTAGCTGAGCACTTCTTCCACAATGGCAGCGGGAGGGAACCAAATTTGTTCCATGATCATCTTGCCGGCCTCGATCTTGGAGAGATCGAGGATATCGTTGATCACGGTCAGCAGATGCTTGCCCGAATGTTTGATCGTTGCCAAGCTGAATTGACGGTCTTCCTCGGACAGCGAAGTGTCGTTCAGTAAATCTGTATAGCCAAGTATAGATGTCAGAGGGGTGCGAATTTCATGACTCATATTTGCCAGGAAGCCGCTTTTGCTGCGATTCGCCGTCTCGGCCGCCTCGCGAGCCGCGACCAGTTCCGCTTCGGCTTTAATCCTCTCCGTAATCACCTGCGTAAACAGAATCAGCCCACCGATTTCGTTGGCTGAATTTCGCCAGGGCCGAGCTTCCCACTGTAGCCAGATGGTCGTGCCGTCGCATCGATCAAATCGGTCCTTAAGACAGACCTCGGTGGCTCCCGCCAGCACTCTCTGATAGATGAACCGCCAGCGTTCAGGAATGTCCGGAAATATGTCGTAGTGCGACTTCCCGATGAGATCCGTGTGGTGCAAATTGTAGTCTTGTGACCAGCGCTCACTGACCTGAAGGTAACGCAGTTCCATATCGAGCATGGCGACTGCCGCGGGAGTGCAGGAAATGAATTGTCGCAGCAATTCCGAGAACGACTTCACTTCGTTCTCGGCATGAACCTGGTCGGTGATATCCGCCATGGTCCCGACCATCCGCAGGGGATGCCCAAGCCCATCCCGCTCCACAAGCCGACCGCGCGCCACAACCCAACGCCATGAACCGTCCGCGTGGCGCAGTCGGAATTTGGCGTCGTAAATGGGAGCCAACCCGCTGAAGTGGTCTTGCACGCACTGCCAGACTCGCGGGGCGTCGTCGGGATGCATCCGAGAACTAAAGTCTTCGACACATTGGCCCAGATCCTCCAGACGCTCCCCGACAATTTCCGCCCAGCGCGCGTCCAGCAATTCCGCTCCGGTCTGAACATTCCAGTCCCAAGTACCAAGTTGAGCACCTGTGAGGGCCAGTTCAAGTCGTTCGCGTTCGCCGGCAAGTAGATGGTTGGCCCGTCGCAATTCGATCTGGCCGCTCGCCTGACGAGCCAGCGATTCCAAATCCAGCAGTTGTTCGGGTGAAAGTACGCGAGG
>JAYTXB010000366.1:0-3633 GCA_043743205.1 Schlesneria sp. | reverse complement strand
ACCCAGCAGAACTCGCGAACGGGCGATGTGAACTGGGCCGGTTGCCACGACTGGCCATTGTCGGTCGAGACCTCGACGAGTTTCACGCTGCGGCCCGCGGCCATTGCGAAGCCCTTCACGGTGAGGCGATCACTGGTGATCGCGGCTCCTTCCAGCGGCGAGGAAATCATCGAATTGAGGCATTGTTCATAGAGCGGAGTGGCGGCGGCGAGTGCGGCCGGAGTGTCCTCCGGCACGACCTTGTACGAACTGGCCACGAATCTGTTCGGTGATGGGCGATCACTGACGGTGATCTTGCCCAGCCACTTGACGCTCCGCGCACCGACGAACCCCGGCACGACGGACCTCAGCGGAAAGCCGTGTTCGGGGAGTAACACGCGACCGTTCATGTGAGTCGCCAGCAGCGCGCCGGGCGTGTTCGCGGTATCGGCCAGCGCCTTGTCGAGCGAGATCGAGCCGCCGAACGAAATCGTCTCCGTTTTCTCGATCACTTCGTCGAGACCATCGAACCAGACGTGTTTCGCGCCGGGCTTCACACCGGCGAGCTTCAACACGTCGGAGAGCCGGACACCCGCCCATTCGGCATTCCCCATCGCACCGGAAACCCACGGCAGGCCGCTCGCCTTCTTCGTGGTCGCCGCGAATTCAATGCGGCGGTTCCCCGCACAGGTCAGCGTGGCGATCGACTTGACTGAGGGAAAGCGTTCGATCAGCTCGCCCACTTTCAACGTGAGCGGCTTTTCAACGAGTCCTTCCACCGTCAGCGTGAAGTCGCGGACGTTGAGGGCCGGGACTGCACCGTTGCTTCGCACATAGAACGATTCGAGCGGCGTGATCCAACGCTCGCCGAGCGTACTCAGCGGCGCTTCCGCGTTGAACGGCTGCTCCGTTTTGATGTCGAGCTGCTTGGTGATCGAAGCCGCATCACGCGCCGGCTCGTTGGCTCGCAGTCGAGTCTCACGGCCGCCCGTCATCCACGGGAGGGCAATCAATCCCCCAGCCGAATGTTTGAGCAGTTCACGTCGCGAAGGATGAGGAAGCGTCATGCGGTGAGTCCGTCTGAAATATCTTGGAGGTTTGAAGAGAAGCCCCCTCACCCTTTCCCCGCAGAGCCGGGGCGAGGGGACCTGAAGGAGAGTGCGTCAATCACTTCGCTCCTGCGGGCGATAACCTGGCGAGTGGCTGACGGTGGAGGGTCGGTTGGGTCTGGCCTTGCAGTTGGTTTACTCGGTCGTGCAAGTCGTGAACGGTTTGTGCGGTGTCGGCCACTTCCAACGCGAGTTCACTGCGATACGTTTGCCCCGGCTTGATGAGTGGCAAGCGTCCCTGTTGTCGTTCAAACGAACGGAAGTTGGGGAAGTTGACTCCCGGTTCGAGGCCCGTCACGTAGCCGTCCGCTTCGGCGATGGTGTTCTTCCAGACGGTGAACGTCGGGAGCTGCTTTGTTTGGAAATGGACGGCCAGTGCGGCGTTGTTCGCGGCGTTGGCCAGGACCGCCGTGGACCAGCCGTCAGCCGCGCCGATCGGGGTGTGGTAATAAGCCTGTTCGGCGAACCCGGCGACCGGTGCGCCGTAGACGTAACAGGCGTCGATTCCTTCCGCCGCGCGCGCATCGCGCGGGACGATATCGCGGCACGGGACGGCATACGTCGCGACCGGTTCGAGGAACGGCCGACCGATGTTGATGTGGTAGAGGAGCGACAACTCTTGAGGTTGTCCGCCGAGGTTCGTCACTTCGTCGATGATCTCACAACGGCTGGAACCGGCCACGAGGCGCAAGGTGGAAGTGAGTCGCCAGCGCGGGCCGAACATCGAGCATTCGTCCACGACGCCGATCAGTTCGATCGCCCCTTCCCCGTTGGTATCGACCCGCACTTCGACGCGATGAGCCGGGATATTGGCGATCCGTCCGTGCAACGTCAGTTTCTCGTCACCATCGTCGCCCGGTGGCCCCATGAACCCGAGACCGCAGCGACAGAGCAGTTCATTGAAGCCGTGCAGCCAACCGAGTCCGCCTCGATCTTGCAGGTTGACGAACGCCGGATGAACGGGTCGCTCGACGGGCGACTTCCATTCGAGTGGCAGGTCGTGAAAGCGGCCCTTCCAGATTCCCATGCCGCGCGTCGGCAGGACCGATAGCGAAAACCCGCCGTTGTTCAGTTCGACAACGCTGACGCCGTCGGAGACTCCGCCGCGCAACGTGTTCCAACGGATCGACCAGTCGGACGAGCCGACGAGTTCCAGTTCGGCACTCGGCCGCAGTTCACCTTGCTCGCAGTGCAGACCCGTATCGACATCAGTCAGTAGAAGAGAAGTCACAGGCATCGGAACCTCGTGAGGCGATGGGGGAATGGATGACAGCATGGGGGGCAGACTGTACAACATCGCCCGCTCCGTAGCGACATTCGTAGGTGCTGCAGCTCCAATCTGGGTGCAGTCGCCAATGAGGGGACACGCTCATCGCGTGACGGGTCACGAAGTCACTTCTGCAAGGTAGCCCTGTCGCTCCGCGACAGGAAGCGCGTCGCGGAGTGCGTGTTCGATGACGAGTCGGCGCTGTCCGCGATTCCACTGCTGATTTGCGATCTCGCTACCTGTCGCGGAGCGACAGGGCTACCACCAATTTGCGACTGCACCTCACTGAAATCGGAATCCGTATGAGTCTCGAAGGAATGGACCCGGCTGCTCGTCCGTACACGCAGGACTGGTACGAGTCGATCAAGCGGCTCGTCGGTGAGATCGGTTGCCGACAACTCGGTTGCTATGTGATCCCCGACGATTGGATGCTGTCGGTCGTGATCCCGATCTACAACGAAGAACGCACGCTGCGTGTGCTGATCGACCGCGTGCGGGCCGTGCCGATTCGGAAGGAACTCGTGCTGGTCGAGGATTGCAGTAAGGATGGGACTCGCGCGGTACTCCAACAGTTGGAGGCCGAAGCGGCCGCGAATCCCGATCCGATGAACGTGATCACCGTCACTTACCACGACGTGAACAAGGGGAAGGGAGCGGCGGTCCGAACAGGATTTTCGAAGGCACGCGGTGACGTGATCGTCATTCAAGATGCCGACCTCGAATACAACCCCGGCGAGTATCCGCGTCTGCTGCGTCCGATCTTGGAAGGTCACGCCGACGTGGTCTATGGCAGCCGGTTCCTCGGCGACCAAGAGCATCGCGTGCTGTATTACTGGCACTCGCTGGGCAACAGCGTTCTGACGACCGTGTCGAACTGTATGACCAACCTGAACCTGACCGACATGGAGACCTGTTACAAGGTCTTCACGCGCGCCGCGCTCGCGGACATCTGGCCAACTCTCAAACAGAACCGCTTCGGGATCGAGCCGGAACTGACGGCGAAAATTGCTCGACGGCGGCTGCGAGTCTATGAACTCGCCATCAGCTACCACGGTCGGACTTACAAAGAAGGAAAGCACATCGGCTGGAAGGACGGTTTGCAAGCTCTCTGGTGCATCATGCGCTATTGGTGGGCCGATTGATGGAGAGCCCTCACGACTGTCTCACTTGATTTGTTTGGGGCTCTCCGCCATTCGTGTTGGAACGCATTCATCAGCCGCAGGGCGCTAGCCCCGGTTAAGCGAAAACAAACCGGGGCTAGCGCCCTGCGGCTGATTT
>JAYTXB010000365.1:0-1185 GCA_043743205.1 Schlesneria sp. | reverse complement strand
ATACCTCGCGCGGTGGACATTGAGACATTTGGTGAGCCGCATGCCGTGAGGCTGCGGGTGCTTTGACACCGGAAGAAACCCGTGGCCTCACGGCACACGACTCGCCCGAAACGTCTCACTCAGGACCGCGTGCGGTCTAGCACGAAGTCGGTTCAAATCGCATCCGTTTGGAGTCGTCAGCATGGCGGTCCTCGTTCCCTCGACTCCGACTGAAGCTGCTGTGCTGCAGCGTGAACTGGAGGCGCTGCCGATCTTGGTTGAGTCTTGCACGTTCGCGACGACGTGCCGCTTGCAACTCGTTCACAGCGGGCATTCCGTGACGGCGACTCTGCGATCCGTGACCGCGAGTGGTCTCGTGCTGAGGATCATGGCCGACGATCACTCTGATGAGTTGTCGCCACACGCACTGTGCTGCATCGCGTTTCCACACCGCACGTCGCTGTGTGCGTTCCTCGGCTGCTTGCTCGAAATCCGGAATAGCGACGAGATCGGTCGGGAAGTTGTCGTAGCTATTCCACAGCGATTGGTCGTCACGAACTTGCGTCTCGCGTTTCGCGTGCCGGTCGTGAGTGACTCAGGACTGATTGTCATTCTGCAACAACAAGGGCAGCCGCAGTGGCGGGTCTCCGTACGCAACATTGCTGAGACCGGGATTGAGGTGGAATTTGCCTCCCAAGGCGAAGCCCCCGTACTTCCGATGGGAACTGTCTTGGAGATCGTCCTACAGTTCCGCCAAGAGCAGCTTCATCTGACCGGTGAGGTACGACGACAACAGGGATTGCATTGCGGTCTGTTGTTCATATCCACGTCTGGAGCAGAGGCTCATCAGCAGTCCGCTCGATTGCACAACCTGGTCGTGTTGGTGCAACAGTACTGGCTGAAGAGCCGGTTGAAGTGAGGACGAACGTCACTGGTCATTTGGGAAAGTCAAAGGTCAATGTAATCAGTGACAAGGGGAATGAGTCCTCAAGTCGATACCTCGCACGGCTTGAAGTGAGACACTTAGCGGCCTCTTGAAAAAGTGATTTGTCGTAACCCGAAGCGTGAGCGAGGGACGAGTTTCTCGACGGCTCCACAATCGCGCCATCCCTCGCTCACGCTTTTAGAAGTTGCGCTATTTGAGGATTGAAGTCGTCTTCGCCCCAAGGGGGCCTCGGAGACCAGCCCAGGGCCAGCGAACACCGT
>JAYTXB010000364.1:0-1396 GCA_043743205.1 Schlesneria sp. | reverse complement strand
GTAGCTGCGGACCTGTTCGTCGGTCGCCTCGGTCCAGCGCAGCACCGCTTCGATCTTCACTTTGCCGTCGTCACGCGAGATCGCAAACATCTGCTCGTGTGTCGATTTCTTCTGTCCTTCGGCCAAGATTTTTTCGAGATACGCGGCGATGCCGTCGGCGTGGAGGTACTCGATCTTTTCTTTCCTCGCGTCGTCGTGGTAGACGATCTTCAGACCGGCGTGAATGTACGAGATGTCTTCGAGATGTTGCTTGATGGTCTCGGGATTGAACGTCGTCTTGGAAAAGATTTCTTCGTCGGGCCGAAAGAAAATCGTGGTCCCGCGCCCACGAAACGGCCGGACCTGTTTGACGGGTGTCGTCGGCTTGCCGCGCTTGTAGCGCTGCGACCACTCGAAGCCGTCGCGATGCACGGTCGCTTCCATCTCAATCGAGAGCGCATTCACCACGGACGAGCCAACACCGTGTAGACCGCCGCTGCGGGCATAGGCCTGACTCGAAAACTTCCCGCCCGAATGGAGCGTCGTCAGGATCGTTTCGAGCGCCGACTTCTTCGTCTTGGTGTGCAGATCGACGGGGATGCCTCGGCCATCGTCTTGAACGGAACACGACGCACCGTCCTTGTGCAGCGTGACGATGATTTCGTGACAGTGCCCCGCCAGATGCTCATCGACACTGTTATCGACGATCTCCCACAAGAGGTGATGCAGCCCGCGCGTATCGACACCGCCGATATACATCGACGGCCGACGCCGCACGGCATCCAGCCCCTCCAGCACTTCAATGTCATCGGCGGTGTAGCGATTGGGATCGGTGGACATGGTGGGACTCGGTGAAGGGGAGGCGGGGTTGAGGGAAGAGGCGGTCATTCGTCACTCGTCATTGGTCACTTGGGAAAGGTCGCCGCGATCAACTCTTCCCTGATGACCGGCGCATCAACCCTGTGCGGGATTTCGTGATCCTGATCGACGTGATCCGGATGCCGTCTCGTTGTCTTTATCCGTGCTCCGGCCCTGCCATCCGTGCGATTGATTTCTTTCAGGTCAGGTGATCGCACGGATGGCAGGGCCGGAGCACGGATAAAAGCCAATACCGTCCGTGTGTTTGGTGCTCTGGCTCTCATCACAATTGACTTCGATCACCCCTCCATGGCCGCCCAGTCGATCAGTTGGATTTCGGGGCGGACGATTTCGGTGAAGGTACTGCGTTGAGCGGCTCGGATCCCCTTGCCGCCGCGCGCGGTGATCTCGTATTTCATCTGGCCGAAGACGAGGACTTTGTCGCCGCTGGTCTTCACGCGGAGGCAGTCGCTGGGGCGAGCCATCTGGGCGGCACCGAGAACTTCGTCGCCCGATTCTGCGAGCTTGATCCCACGCACCCCTTTGCCCGCTCCCGACA
>JAYTXB010000363.1:0-4875 GCA_043743205.1 Schlesneria sp. | reverse complement strand
AGACATTTGCCTCGATTAACCGTGGGGGCAACGCCGAATGGTACTTGTTTTAGAGCAACCGAACACATCAGCCGGAACGCGCTAGCGTCCGGTTCTCGTCGTTCTCAGCAAACCGGACGCTAGCGCGTTTCGGCTAATTTCTAAAGTAAATGCCATTGGGGCAACGCCCCGCGCGTTGATCGAAGAAACAGGCTCAAACCCTCAAGCACGCGCGAGGCGTCGCCCGCGCGGCTAAACGTCGCAACTCCTTCCGCGTGAGGTGTAGGTTCACAGATCGTTTCATGTCTTTCTGATGCAAAGAACCGAGGCGGCTCCGAATTCAAACGAGCGTTGTTCCGCTTACGGCAAGGTCGGTCTTCCGGCAAAACGGCATCTGCGGGTATAATCGCCCTAAAGGTCGTTGGCAGACTTGGAAGCGATGGCGTTGAACAGTCTCCAACTTGAATTCAAGGGGCGCGACGAGGATGTCTCCGCCCAGTGGCAGCGAATGGACTCCGGCCGCTGACGCTCGATGTGCGATCGAGTTGCAGGGAACGCATGAAACACTTCTTTGAGAAACGTGATCCGTGGGGCAATGGCTACGCGGTCTGGGTGGTGTTGGCGATGGTCTTCGCCGCACCACTGGGTTGGTTTGCGCTCAAGCAGACGCGACTCGAAAACGATGTCGAGAAGTGGCTTCCCGAGAACGACCCCGAACTGAAAGTGCTGCGTTGGGCGCATCAACAGTTTCCCGTGGACGAGCGGGTCTACGTCACGTGGGATGGCAGTTCACTGAACGATCCGCGGATTGATCAGTTCGTCGAGAAGCTCACCGGACGCCCCGATGCGGACGGCATTCGACGTGGTGGCCTGCCGCATGTGGCGAGTGTCGTGGAACCGCGTCAGTTGCTGGCCTCAATGCAAAAGCATGGCGTTGAGCCGCAAGAGGCGGTTCGGCGATTGGAAGGGGTCATTCTTGGAGCCGGTTCGCTCAAGCTGCGGCTGACGGAGTTGGGCAAGTCGCGACTGCGACGAACGAAGCAGGAACTGACTGCGGCGGCGAAAGGCCAGTTCGGGATTGACCTCACGTTTCACGAACCGATCCTCGATTTTGAAACGCTCGTCTCAATTCCCGGTCCCGCACCTGATGAAGGGGATCAGCCCGTGGCACCGGCCGCCCCTGCGGTCATGAGCTTTGAAGGCCAGATACTGACAGGTGAGACCGTTGAACACGACTTGCAGGTCGTCTGGCAAGGGATTCGTCCGGGCAGCGTTCGCACCCGTGATGTGGCTCAATGGCTGACCGAATTCGTGCCGCCCAAGGGTGAAGGGCAGACACTGGTCGAGCGTTGTTTTTTTGCTTTGGGAGCACCGGTGACGATCGCCCTCTCCATTTCCGACGCCGGAGTGGCGGATAAGACCGAGACGATCGAAGTCATCAAGCATGCGGCGGCTTCCGTGGGAATCGCGGCCGAAGCGTTGCACCTCGGCGGCAGTACCGTCGCCGCGACCGAGCTGAATCATGAAGTTTTGAAGGCGGCGTGGGATGAGTCTCAGCCCAAATGGATGCTCCATCGACGTTCGGTCATTTTGACTTCGGCTCTGGTCGGGGCGATGCTGGCATATTTGCTCGTTCGCAACGTTCGACTGGCCACGATCGTACTCGTGGTTTCGTTGTACGCGACGTTCATGTCGATGGCGCTGGTTCCAGTGACCGGCGGTTCGATGAACATGGTCATTGTGGTGATGCCGACATTGCTCATGGTGTTGACGCTGTCGGGAGCAATTCATGTCGCAAATTATTGGAAGCACGCAGCCTGCAAAAATGAGGCGACGGCCATCGCCGATACGGTGCGGACCTCGTGGATGCCTTGCGCCTTGGCCAGTTTGACGACGGCCATCGGATTGGTCTCGCTCTGCACCAGTTCACTGACGCCCGTCCGCGACTTCGGGATCTACGCGGCCATCGGAACCATGTTCTCGTTGGTGCTCGTGCTGTACGCGCTCCCCGCGCTGTTGCAGCTCTGGCCGGGGCGACCACCGGAAGAGCACGAACTCGATCATCCCGGCTGGAGGATGTTCGGCCAAGGACTCACCACGTGGCCAGTCGTTCAGTCGCTGGTCTTCGTCACCATTTGCGTGGCGTGCAGCTATGGTTTGACTCGATTCCGCACGGAAACAAAAGTCATCCGTTACTTCCCCGAGCACGCGCGGATCGCAAAAGACTACTGGTTCATTGAGACACATCTGGCGGGGATCATGCCGGTCGAAACGATCATTCGCTTCGACAGCCGTGCCCAGCAGGAGACCAATTTCCTGGACCGGATGGAGGTTGTGCGTGAAGTTGCTGCGCGC
This sequence comes from Schlesneria sp., assembly GCA_043743205.1. Classification (GTDB taxonomy): domain Bacteria; phylum Planctomycetota; class Planctomycetia; order Planctomycetales; family Planctomycetaceae; genus Schlesneria. Next base: position 2,541 of record JAYTXB010000363.1, on the reverse strand, counting down.
ATGCGATCGCACGACGAGATCACCGGCGCGGTGTCTCTCGCCGACTTTCAACCCGTCACCGAACGGCCTGACGTGGACGCCGGATTTCTCACAAAGGGCAAATACAACAAGCGGGCCAGCACGATTCAGCAACGAATTCGCGACGGAGAAATTCCGTCGGCGCGCGCCTTCTATACGGTGGCGGAACGCGGATCGGATTTGTCGAGCACCGGCGACAATTTGCTCAACCAGCCCGGTGACGAACTCTGGCGCATCACCGCTCAAGTTGCCGTCATGACGGAGAATGACTTCGCTCAGATCCTCGCGGACGTGAATCGAATCTCGCAAGACGTGTTGAAGCTGAACCCCGGTGCGATGCACACGATCACGGGTACGGTTCCCTTGTTCTTGCGGACGCAGCAAGCCGTCTTGGAGAGCCTCATCAGCAGCTTCGGCCTGGCCTTCGCGCTGATACTCACCGTGTTCGTCATCATGCTCAAGAATTTCTGGGCCGGACTGATCGCGATGATTCCGAACATCGTGCCGATCACAGTCGTGTTCGGCGTGATCTCATGGCAAGGCCAGAAAGTCGATATTGGCGCGATGATCACGGCGTCCATCGCACTCGGTATCGCCGTGGATGGCACGTTGCACTTCCTGACTTGGGTTCAACTGGGCATGAAACGAGGGCAACCTCGACGTGAAGCGATTATCAACGCACTCGTTCACTGCGGCCCCGCCATGTGGCAAACGAGCCTCGCCGTCGCCATCGGATTGCTGGTACTCGTCCCGGCGGAGTTACTGCTCATCAGTCGCTTTGGTTGGCTGATGGCGGCCATGATCGGAGTGGCCCTACTGGGCGACATCGTGTTCCTGCCGCAGCTCCTGGCTGGCCCCTTGGGCTATTTGTTTGAGCCTGCCAAGCCTTCGACGGGAACCACCCTCGCCACACCGCGACGCGCTATGGACACAGGTTCGCGCGAGCTGGATCAGGTGCTGGAGTTACTTGTCCCCGCAGCGATACCGCCCGTCACGACCGCGAACGCCGCAACGGGATCACCTCCTGCGCCCTACCTCATCAAGGCACTCGGTTCAAAGCAGGGGACTCACACGTCACCTCAAGCAGAAAGTACCGCTCCTTAAGATGAGCGGCAGGAAATGATTTACCAACCCGCAGCGCGAGTTTAGAGGTTGCGCATTTCGGAGTCGCGAAGCGACGGCAGCAAATAGCCTTGGGTGTCAGCCCAAGGATTCAAGCGAAATGGATTGGAATGAGCCGCGAAGCGGCGGCAGATTCGAGACTCAGCACCGCAGCCGCCGTTTCGCGGCTCGACGCCCACGTTGAACCCCTTCCTCGGGCTGACGCCCGAGGCTATTTGCTGCTGTCGCTTCGCGACTCAAAGGTATGCGCAACCGTTATACCTCACGCGGCCTTCGATAAGACATTTCGCCACCCCGCTCGGGGACTGTCGGATTAGTCGCGATTCGGTCGTTTAACCGCAAGCCGAAGGCGTGCGCGTGACCCTGAATAACGACTTATTTTCGCGCGCGCCTTCGGTTTGCGGTTAAACGACTAATCCGACAAGCCCCAAGCCCAGTGGCGGAAGGTCTCAATTCAGGCCGCGCGAGGTATAAACTCACGCTGCGGGTTGGTCTGGGGAAGAGAACACATGCCGCTCGCCTAATCACACCGATTCGCTAAGAGGCTATCCGAGAAGCATGAATCGCTTCATGCCGCGAGTGCTGTCGGTTTTGCGATCACGGCGAGTTTGTAGTTGAAGGTGACGAATGGATCGACAGGCGCGAGGCCGCCCTCCCGGTTTCGCCGCCGGAAGCAACGGCTCAACCAACCCCCATTGTTCGTCCGTCAAATCCGTAAAATACGCCTGCCGCGAAACCGTTCGTTCATCCGCCGTCTGATCCGTCATGGTCGAACACTCCTTTGTTGAATGACGGCCTAACGGTAATTTCTTTTAGGCGAGCGGCAGGAATTGTCATACCGCGATGTAGGATGGGCACTCTTGCCCGTCCGGGTTTCGGTCTTCAAACCGGGACGGGCAAGAGTGCCCATCCTACAGGGACATTTCTTCTTGCCGCTCGCCTTAGGCGTTACGTCAGCGCGACTTCTCGGATAGCCTCTAAGTAAATCCTTGAGTTGAGCCAATATCGTGAGCCGTTGTTGTGAGTCCCCGTGATTAAGTCCGTCAAAGGTTGCGGTCGCGGCTGCGGACGCAAATTCAGCCAGCCCCTGAACTCCAGGGACAGCAATCGGTAGTAGCAATCGCGCCGCGACTAGGGCAACTACGGTAGCGGCGAGGCCCAACGAAAGTTCCAAGAGCAAACTAGCAAGCAACAGTCGGCGAATGCGACTTCCCCATTTTTTGGTGTTGCGAGCTTTTTCGGACATTGACACCTCGTAATTGGCCTGTCGCAGAACTGTAAATAGTCAGAATCGATTCTGTCTAAGAGGCTATCCGGGAATTGGTCTTGCCGTAAGCGGTGGATGTTGATGATGTTCGCGTTTTCCTCATACGCAAAGGAGTGCGCGAGCATGTCGAAGAC
>JAYTXB010000362.1:0-5406 GCA_043743205.1 Schlesneria sp. | reverse complement strand
TTTCGTACCTCCGCTCAGTACGCTCAGTTGCGACAACATCATCTCAGGGACGTGATACGTCAGGCGCGCGTCAGTACAAGCCGCCGTGATTCGGAAATTTTCGAGCAGAGTCTGAGTCCGATAGACCGCGTAAAAGTTGGACATCCAGTTGTTCGCCATCTGACGACACCGATCGAACGGTGCCACGGCGTCGATCGTATAGCCCTTTAATATCCGACAAGGCCAACGCGGTTGATCGACGTTCAGAACGGCGGTCCTTCCCATCGCCGCGAAATATCCCGGCGACCGTTCGAGGAACTCAACACACGTGGAAACCGCTTCCGGAAACAGCAGGTCATCATCCGCACAGCAGGCAACGAACGGCGTCTCAATTTGTTCAAGCCCCCGCACACACTTGCTGAGGAAATCCAAGTCGAAGTGCTGGTAATTCACCGACAACCCGCGAGCAGCAGCTTGCACCACACTCAGATTCTCCGCAGCGTCCGCCGGGTGACTTGAATCCACCACCGAGATCGCGAAACCAGTTGGAAACTGTTCATAGAACGTCAGCAGCCGTCGCAGGAACCAGGGCCGGTTGTGTGTCGGAACTACTACGACAATCTTGTTACAGGACATGGTTTATGGTTTCCGGAAGAATCCGATGTCGCACTTCGGCTGACATCTCCCCTCACTCTACAAACGACAACTGTCAAACACGACAATTGCCATACTCTCAATGCGTGAGTCGCAGGAGGTGCTCTTGGGAGTGACTTGAGACAATTATACGCATACTGAAAAAACCGCCGTCGCTTTATGCCAACACCAGCCCTAGCCACAACAATCGCGACGACATCCGGATTAAACAACTACGCCTCATGAACATCATTGCCGAAGCGCCGACAACTCTGGATTCCTAATGACCATCGGCATTTTCATTTGTGGGCCGTACGACCATCTTCAATGCGACCGCTCTCTGAGACGCACAACGTCTATTTGTTTATGCTCCAACGGAATCCCCTTCGGAAAGTCTCGAATCAGTCGTACAGCAACTTGCCACACCGCTTCTATGCCATCACAATCACCGGCGCGAATGTACCGAGTTTGTCTCGTAATGTCTTTCTGGAAAAAGCCTACGGCTTGATCGACAATTCTCCACAGTCCCCACGCGACTAGCTCGGCGATGCCCCGGCGGCGGTTGAACTGCCCGGGAATACGATAATGTCTGAAATTGAATTCAATGAATCGTTCGGCATCCGCTCGCTGAATTCCCGCTTGGCAGAATTGATCGGCGAGGCACGATTTGAACCGACAGTACAGTAGTTCCATCTGTGACCGCTCGCCCGCAGTTCGCGCACTTCCGGCATTTCCACCGTGCTGCTCCCGCAGCGAGTACATCTGCGTCAGGACTTTGACGCGACCTCGTAGCACGCTGAGTTGTGACAGCAGCATCTCCGGAATATGCAGCGTCGGCCGAAAATCGGTGTTAGCCGCCGTCAGTTGAAAATTATTAAGGAGCGATTCAGTTCGATGGACCGCATAAAAATTGGAAAACCAATTCCCCGCGATTTGACGACAGCGATCGAATGGTTCGATCGCTTCCAGCGAAACTCCCTTCAAGACTTGGCAACGTCGGTGAGGACGGAGAGCGTCGAGTACGGCCGTTCGTCCCATGGCCGACCCGAATGCGGGATTGTTAGCCAGAAACTCGGCACACCGATTGACGGCGTCGGGAAACAAAAAATCGTCGTCCGCAACAAATACGACTAACGGAGTGACGACACGCTCGAGTGCACGAACGCATTTGTTGACGATGTCCAATTCGTAATGCTGATATCCGACGGTCAACTCGGGGGAAACGGCTTGAACAATGGAGGCATTCTCAGCAGCGGCGGTGGGACAGCTCGAATCGACCACCGAGATCACGCAGCCCGGCGGGAACTGCCCATAAAACTTCAGCACACGCCGCAAAAACGGCGGTCGATTGTGCGTCGGAATCAAATACGTGATGGAGCAGTTCGTCATGGAAAGAGCCGCTTGTGAACGAGGGGCACCACCGATTGCCGAAACACGGCCCAGTCTGGCGAGTGGAGGCACTTGCCTTATCGATCGTCGCCGTGTCGATCCACGACGGGACGACAAAGTCTTGCCGATCGCCCAACGAACTCAACGTCAGTAATCAGACTCGCTTCAAGAACGCATTTGGCCAATACGTGACACGATCCGTCACCACGCCTTCATTGAACGGAAACGGCGGCTCTTCGAGGGCGAACTCGGGGTGCGTCTGCAGGAATTCGCGCACCGCAGTTTGAGGATTGTTCGTCGTCCAATCGGGAGACGTGCGCGGTGCGCCGACGACATCCTGCATGATGCCGTCCATTGCCACGATATAAGACCCCGGAGTAATCATCGGCCCGTAGGCTTCCAGCTCCGCCAGCACGTGATCGTAAGTATGGCAACTATCGAGCAACACGATCGCCGTCTCGCCCGGTCGAATCTGGTCTCGCACTTTCTGGACGGTCTCGGGCGCGATCGAACTCCCCTCGATCATCGTGATATACGAGGCCAGCACATGCGATTCGACTGCTTCACGATTCTGCGGACGAATCTCGATATCGACGCCCACCACGCGGCCTTTGCCAATCATCTGACAGAGGCTCGCCGAATAAATCAGTGAGCCACCGTGGGCAATTCCGGTCTCGATAATGACATCCGGCTTCAGGCTGTAAATGACTTCCTGCAAACGGATCATGTCGTCAGGTAGTTGAATGATCGGACGGCCGAGCCACGTGAAACCGTAGACGTACTTGGTGTCCCAGCCGACACGCAACCAGGCCTTGGTCACTTCGCGGAAGGCCTCAGCGCTAGCAAATGGCAATGAACGAGTTTGCCCGCTGGCGTCGGTCACTTCGACGATGGCACTTTCGAAATCAATCTTCATGTCGCATCCTATTCTGGTTGTCGTGAAACGTGATCGCGAAGCCCAGAGACCAGTGCCGGAAGCTGGTCCTCTAGGCGTCGTGGTGAGAACTTGAATTCTGTCTCGACGCGGCGAATGTCGATCCTAGGAAACGCCACCGCAGGAGCCCCCGCCGAAACCGAGACCGTTGCTCCGGTGAGTCCAATCAGTTCGCGAACGATCTCGCCGTGAGACGTATTCACCCCCGATGCCACGTTATATACCGAGTGCGAGCCGGCTGGACCAAGTTGCAACAGGACCGCCGCCACGTCGTCCACGGACACATAATCTTTGGCAGAGTCGAGTGCCGTTTGGAGTTCCACGCGGCCATGACGCACGCAGTCGCGGATTACGCTGATGAGGAAGTTGTCGGAATCGAAGTCGGGCCCAACCACGTTCGAGAGCCTGGCAACTCGCGCACGCGAACTGCTCGCCAGAGCAATGCTCTCTCCCATCAGCTTCGATAGGTTATAGAGATCGCTGAAATCAGATGACAACACTGAGACTGGCATCGTCTCTGAAACCGCACGGGTGTCGTCGGGGGATTGCGAGTCCCAAACACATCGCGCATAGACGCGCGTTGACGACAGATAGACCAGCGATTCGAACGAGGTTTGCGTGAGAACGTCCTGCAGCTTCGTGACGTGGGCCGTGACGGTGTCGTGTGGTCGGCGGCGGAAATCGGCCGTGATCCCAATAGCGTAAACCACGTGTCCGAGTTCACGACCCGTAAGCGGCTCATCTCGTGTCGGGCAAAAAACTTCATGCCCCTGCGCGTGCGCGAGCGCCGCGACGGACGAGCCGATGAATCCCGCGGATCCCAGTACGGTAAACCTCACGTCCGCTCCCCGATCTTCCGGAGAGGGTTACCGACATAGATGCCATAGGCGTCGAGTTCTCCGCGCACGAGCGAGCAGGCTCCCACGACGACCCCGCGACGCAGGATGGCTCCGTCGAGAACCACGCAGCCAGCTCCGATCCAGACATCGTCTTCGACCTCGATGCCGCCCTTGCTGGGTAGAAACCGCTGTTCGATGATCAACTGATCGCGAGCACGGCACGCATGATTCACCGGCGCAAACGTACAGTTGGCCGCGACCAACACGTGATGCCCCAAGCGAATTCCGTTGCCCGAATAAAGCACGGTTCCGGAGTTGATATAGCAGTGTTCTCCAATGACGATGTCATCGGTTCCACCGGCGCATTTGATCCGCACAAACGAGTCGATCATCGTATGCGCTCCAACAATGACGCGCGTACCTCGGGTGGACGCGTCGATGTCTGCGAGTTTCGAGATTCGAGCATTCGCGTTCCCTGTGCCTAGTCTGTTGTCGATCAAATCGCCGGTTTAATGATCAGCCCCTGTCCAGTTGGCAGCGACGCCACTATGACACCCTGTCAGCGGGCACAATCGTTCATCGCCTTCTTCTGTTCTTCGTGTCGTCCGAATTCGTAATCGTCTAGCAACACCCTTTCTCCGGGAACTAGCTTTGGCCAGAGGTATTCAATCGCAGCGATTTTAGGCATCTCGCAATTCATTTCGAGATGGAGGTAGGCAGCGTGAGCGAGGGACTTCTATCAATGTGAATCCTCGTCAACACGGCCCCTTGCTCACGCTGCGGGGCACGACTCTCGATCGCTGTCAGTTCAGTGGCGCATACAGAGCCGGATCGCGACCGCGCAGCAGTTTCGGACTGACTCCCTTCACGACCTTGATTCCGCAGCGTTCGATCAGAGTTGAGTCCTTTGTCGCCAGCATATTGAACCCATGCGGCGGTCCCTCCAGATAGACGGTTGCTGCCGGGATCACCTCAACCGGCCTCCCGTGCATCGGCACGTTGTCGTGATAGTCACGCACCGCGTAGCACGTATAACCGCAGCCCGTCAGCAACCGCAGGATGCGCGTGTTCTCTAATCCCTCGGACCAATCCACAAAGCTGCGATGAACTTCAAATACGACGTTCGGCGAGTGCGTCGCCAGCACGTGAGCCGCTCCTGCGATGGCGCGTTCTTCGCCACCTTCTGTATCGAGCATGATGAGTCCGACTGATGCCAATTGCTCGCGTTGAACGTAGTCGTCGATGGTCAGCGAGGGAACGTCACCGTTCGGCGAAGTCTCTGACGAAGCGAGGGCCATGTCGCCATCGAGCTTCAACAATTCACCACTTTTATCCCACAACCCGATTCGATGCGGCCGGACGTTACTCGCTCCATTGAGTTGAATGTTTCGCAGCAGTCGTTCGTGAGCCTGACGCATCGGCTCGAAGGCGTGAACTTGTTCCGCAATCTGAGCCATCGGGATAACGTGATCTCCGATATAGGCACCACCGACGACGACGTTCTTGCAACCGCGAGCCAACGTCGTCAACAGTTTGGTCGTCTGCGGTTCCCAAACATGATTGGGGCGATCTTCCGAGCTGAGGAGCAGCGCCATTTCGATGCGGCTGGCGGGCGAGACTTCAAATTTGAGT
>JAYTXB010000361.1:0-3439 GCA_043743205.1 Schlesneria sp. | reverse complement strand
AAGCAAATCGCCCGGATCAAGATCGAGGGCAAGCTGGAAGGCGCGGCCACCGGCGCGATCAGCGAAGTCTCTGTCACCGGCTTCTACGAGTATGACCTCAACGATCACTGCATCACGCAGTGCGACTTCTCTCAGACCGAGAAACGCGGGTTCGGCCCGGTCTCACCGGCGTTTGAATTCACCGCACGAGTCCGGCTCTTGCGCAAGCCAGCTCAACTTCCGGGACGACTCGCCGAGCAAAAACATCTCGACGACGCCGCCGCCGAGCCCAAAGCCTCGGCCACGGCATTGCGGTTCGAGTCGCCTTGGAACATTGGGTTCGAGTACCCACGTCACTGGCATCTCTGGAAGATTCAAGAGAAGGCGGCTGTCTTTCGGCTAATCGATCAAGGCAACTTTGTCGCGCAATGTGATCTCGCGCCGATCGCACCCGCCAAGCCAGGCGGACATTTACCTGAGGCAGACTTCCTGCGCGACATTCGCCAAGCTCTGGGTGAGCGGTTAAAGGAGCTTGGTCAAGGTGAGGTCATCACGACCACCGACCGCAGCTACGTCTATCGCATCACGGCCTCAGGCGCAGAAGGTGAACGCCCTCTCACGTGGATTTTCTATCTCATCGTCGATCCGACCGGCCGACAAGCATCGCTCTCGGTAACGGTCGATACGCCTCAAATCGAAGCCTTGGCGAGCCGCGAGCGGGAACTGATCGACACACTCCGCTTCGGTCCAGCTCCCATCGCACCAGCGTTGAGGACGACCAACCGCTAATGTGAAAAAACGGTAGGGGACCAGTTTGAGTGGCATGCCCTAACAGCCCGAATCAATCGTGTTGTGTGAGTCGCACCAAGCAGGAGGTCGCGAGCAGAAGCCGGCCGATCACTTCTCAATGCACCACGTGCCGTCGTCTCCGAGAGTGATCGCGCGGTTCGTTTGCTCCGCGAACTCATCGACGGCGCGGCGAGTGGGATTGGTGGAGTTGGCGTCATAGTCACGACCGGTGAGGAACCCACCGCCTCGAACCTTGGGCCACCAGGCGAAGAGGTCGGCGCAGACCGCTTCATAGAGCCGGTTGCCGTCGAGAAAGGCGAAGTCGAGGCTACTGTTGGCAAAGCGGTCGGCCGCGCGGGGTGAGGCTTCTTGCAGGATGAAGCGGCGATCCCTCGCGAAGTCGGTCCACCAATTAGCCGTGGCCAATGCTTTGTCGAATGCGGCGGCAGAGTGATCGCCAATACTGGAAGCTCCCGCAGACGGCTTCCACGGATCGACCATCCAAAGCTTCAAATCGCCACGCTCGCGCAGCAACACCTCCGAAGAATGGCCCTCAAACACACCGACCTCAACGCCGGTAATCGGTCCCGTCAGGCGACCGAGCCAGCGGAGAAGTTGCGTCTGGCGTGAGGCCGTGGGTCGCTCAATCCGCATCACCGCGCGGTCTTCATTGAACCACTGAAAGACCTGCGACAGATAGTCGATCTGCACGCGCGGATACCAATCGGGCCAGGTCTTCATGACGACCCCTTGGTCCGATTCGCTGTAAGGCATCACGGCCGGTTCCGCCGCCAGCTTGCGAAAGTAGTCGCGGCAGAACTCGGTGCGACCGATGAACAGGCCCGAGTTGATCCAATGGCGGCCTTGAGTCACTGCGGCCATCGGCAACGACGACTGGAACTTCACGAACTCGGGCAACGGTGGCCAGCACGTCGATCCCGTCGCGTTGAAGAGCAAGTCACAAGTGAAGTGCTGGCGGAAGCGCTCCACGACCAGTTGCGGATCGTCAAAAAAAACGATGTCGCACGAGTCGCCACCAATCACAAATGGCGTCTTGATCCGATCGAGTGCATCCGCAGTCAGGGCGAACTTATCGAGGTTCTTCCAGTGGGAACGGCCGCGTCCCAGCACCAGTGGTGGGATGCCGAGTCGCTCCAAGCTGCGTTCAAAGACGCCGCAGGGCTTGTCGGGACGCTTGCCCGTTTCACCGCTGTTCCAAGTCAGGATCGTGGCTTCCGGACATGAACACTTCCGCGCGGGCTGAGCCATCACGGCCTCAACAAACCGGTGCCAATGATCGGACAGCGGGCCGGGACAATGTGCCGCGACCGGATGCGATTGGAACAGTTGATTGGTGATGCGAATCGACATAGGACGTGAGGAGCCAAGTGGCAGGGATCAAGCGCCAGAAGACGGCAGCCAGCGTCACTTATACCTCGCGCGGCCGAAACTGACGCACTGTCGCGCTACTGTAGTCTTGACGCTCCGCCGACGGGACATCTTGTCGGCGGAGCGACAAGACTACAGTAGTGGACGTGATGGCCCGCGCGGCTTGTCACGTCAGTTTCCACCGCGCGAGGTATAAATCCAAAACGGCTGAGATTTACGCGAATGCGACCAGCCCTCAGGCAAAAGCAATTTCCCGATTACTCGTCGGGACAACGCAGGCCGACTGAACGAAAAAGCAGCCGTTGGTACGAGACCAACGGCTGCCACAAAAGATGTTGTCGGTCGAAGAACGGAACGGACCCCGGCATTGAACAAGCGACAGAGGTCATCAAGAACTCGTTTGCAACGCATCGGTCACAAATCAGCGGCTTGGCCTGTGAATTAAAACTTAGAATTCGCCAACAACAGCACCATCAGACTTGTTGCCCAATCGGATCCACGTGGTCTGGTCCAGATTGTCACCGACGAACCGTACCGCTCCGTCAGCGAGTAGCACGTGAACACCACCGGTATGGAAAGAGCGCGCCCCGCCAAGAACATAGTTTGAGTTCAAGGCACACTCTTGCAACGAGCTATTTGGTGGGTAAAGCGTGCTGAACGCGTAACTCGTGGCGGCATTGGCATACATCCATGAATATCCTCGAACGCTAGGATTTGTAATCGCACCAGGGGCGGGACAAACACCGGCGGCAGATGGGTTTTGCGTCTGGTCGGCCGGATGTCCGACTCGAATTTCAGACAAGATCATCACGTTCGATGTCCCGTCCGTGACATCGCGAATTTGCGAATTCGAGTTGGTGTCGAGGACTCCCTTCCATGTCGCGTTTTGTTGGCGATCTGTGACCGTGTCACCGAGGCAAGCCATGTAATTACTGGGAGAGTAGGCGGTACTGCTACCTCGTCCCGGATCACTCGGGCAGCGGAATGGTGGCAAACTTTTCAGACGCAAAGTCGTGTTCGGGGCCGTCATCCCAGGCTCGACATCAAAATCGACTTGACCATAGAGCGCCGCCTGATCCATGTACGGCAGGATGCGCGTTCCCCAAGACAACATGCTCGTACACCAACTTCCACCACAGGATGGGAAGGGAAAGCTGGCAGTCGTCCAAAACCGACGCACCGCTCCCGGCGGGAAAGCCAAAAACGTGTCGTGATAATTGTGCAGTGACAGACCAAATTGCTTGAGATGGTTCTTGCATTGTGTTCGGCGGGCAGACTCGCG
>JAYTXB010000360.1:0-5857 GCA_043743205.1 Schlesneria sp. | reverse complement strand
CGTGATCGCTCCCAGCGCAACCCAGCAGACCGTGAACGGGTCCACGTGAGTCGGAATCTCTTTGAAGTAATAAATCCGTTCGTCGAACACTTTGTGACCGGTGATGTATGTGATGACCGACTCAACCTGATTGATGTAGCGAACGAACAGCAATCCCGCGACAACGCCCACTCCACTGCCAACCATTCCGAGTGACAGGCCGTAGCTGAGGAAGATCGACATCACGCCGGAGGAACTCGCGCCGAGTGCCTTCAAGATGCCAATGTCGCGCGTCTTCTCGACCACGATCATGAAGAAGATCGCCAAGATGCCGAAGCCCGCGACGGCGATGATCAGGAACAGCAGGATGTTCAGGATCGACGATTCAACATCGACTGCCGCCAGCAGCGGTCCTTGCTTCTGTTCCCAGGTTCGGACGGTGTAACGGTCGGGCGAGAACTCGGCTTTCAGCAGTTCGACCACTTTGTCGGAGTCGCGATAGTCCTTGAGACGAATTTGCACCGAGGTGATTGCCCGCGACTCCGTCCCGTCTTCGCGCGTGCGGACCATCTTCCGAACCTTCTGCAAATGTTCGAGGTTGCAGAAGACGAAGTTCGAGTCGTATTCGCTCATGCCACTTTGGAAGACATCGACGACCGTGGCGTCGAAGTAGGCACCCGTGGGAGTTCCCGCCGTGGCCGTGGTGAGCTTCACATCGTTGCCGGGGCGAACCATCGAGATCGTGCGCATCTCACCCGTTTGTTCGTCCTTGTGTGGGAAGCTGATGAGGCCCGCGCCGATGTAGACGCGACCATCTTGCGGCTGAGCGATCGCCGCCGCATCGAGTGCCGCCAAGCCTTGCGTGGCGGCGTCCGAATCGGCAAAAGGGTCTTCGGACGCAGTGCGCGGCCCCGGTTCGCGCTGCCCGGCTTCACCGTGTCGTTGTTCCTTAAGCTCCTGCAGTAGCTGAGCACGCTGCCGAGTGATTTCGGCGACCCGCTGCCGTCGCTCCACTGCGGCAGCCGTCAGTTCCCAACTCGGTTTTTGGTCGAGGCTTCGCTCGGCGGGAGTGACATCTTTTCCATCGCGTTGCGCGTGATAGCTCTGCAAGTAATCGACCAGTGGACCAACTTCCGACTTGCTCTCGGGGTCGATGCCGATCAGCGTGACCGGGTGGTGAATGAACTGCCCGCCGTACTCGAAGCTGAGCATCCCGTACATCTCGACGGTCGCGGTGACCCCGGCCACGTACTTGCCGATCAGTTGCTGAACGAGTGCCTTGTGAGACTCCGCGTCCGGCTCGCCATCTGTATTGCGAGTTTCGATGACGACATCCGCCAGAACACCTTTGATCCGCTCCCGCATCTCACTGCTGAACCCGGCCATGACCGAGTTCACGACGATCATCGTCGCCACGCCGAGCGTCACGCTGATGATGCTGGCCAAAGCGATGTAGCGCGTCCGCAGATAGCGCTGGCAGAGAATCAATTTGTACATGGGCCAGTCCTTTGGCAGAGGGTCTCACGGCGGCAAATCGCCCGCCGCGTTCGTTCCGTCGGTGAACTCATTACGTGGATTGAGAAGTTGATCGCGATTCAAACCGAGCCTGTTCGAGCTGCCCGGCACCGCGCGAGGGGATTGTGGTCGAGATCGCCAATTGGGGGAAGGGCTTCTTGCTCTAAACCCCGCCGCAGGGAAGACGCCACGTCCGCCGGACTAAGGATCGGCAGATCAACAACTGGCAGCATCAATCCGAAAATCGAGGTGAGCCGGGTGCCGTAAGGCCCCGGATTCTTCGTCGAAAATTCCGGGGACTCACGGCACTCGGCTCACCAAACTCCGACAGTGATTGATGTGCCAGCCTAAACTGAACCTAAGGACCGGCGCATCAACAACTGGCGGTAATAATTTGATGATCGAGGTGAGCCGGGTGCCGTGAGGCCCCGGGTTCTTCGCCTAGAAGTCTAGAGCCTCACGGCACCCGGCTCACCAAACTCCGACAGTTATTTCTGCGCCAGTCCTAAGCCGAATGCTCCGGTTTGAGCAACGGGAAGAAGATCACGTCGCGAATACTCGTGGTGTTGGTGAGCAGCATGACGAGGCGGTCGATGCCGATCCCCATGCCGCCTGCAGCGGGCATGCCGACTTTCAAAGCACGGACGAAGTCGTGGTCCATCTTGGCCATCGAGTCCTCTTCGGCCAGTCCTTGAAGTTGAGTCCGGAACAGTTCCTCTTGTAGACGCGGGTCGTTCAGTTCGGTGTAGGCGTTGGCGAGTTCCATCCCATCCACAAACATCTCAAACCGCTCGGCGATGGTCGGGGCGGATTGCTTGCGCTTCGTCAGCGGACACATCGACGCCGGGTAGTCGTAGACAAAAATCGGGCCGACCAGTTTGTCTTCGACGGTCGCCTCGAAGACATCATTGACGATCACGTCGTGATGCCGGTTGGCCGTTTCGATGTGGAGTGTCTTCGCGACGGCGGCGACTCCCTCAACGTCCTGCATGTCGCAGCCAGCATGTTCGCGGAAGAGGTCTCCGTACTTCGCTCGTTGGAACGGCGGAGTGAAGTTGACGGTCTTGTCGCCCCACGGCAGGACGGCCGTTCCGTTTGCGGCGATGGCGGCGTTCGAGATGATCTTCTCGGCGAGGTCCATCATCACTTCGTAGTTGGCATACGCCTGATACAGCTCGATCATCGTGAACTCAGGGTTGTGAGTCCCATCGACGCCCTCGTTACGAAAGACGCGGCCCATCTCGTAGACCCGCTCGATCCCGCCGACCATGAGTCGCTTGAGATGTAATTCGAGCGCGATCCGCAAGAAGAGTGGGATGTCGAGCGCGTTGTGATGCGTCGTGAACGGCCGCGCCGCCGCGCCACCGGCGATCGCGTGCAAGACCGGCGTCTCGACCTCAAAGAATTTTTCGTTTCGCAGCGTCTGGCGGATCGAGTCGATGATCCGCAGTCGCTTAAACATCCGGTCCAGCACGCCCTCGGTGTAGATCAGGTCCACATAACGCTGGCGAAGCAGCAGCTCTTTGTCTTGGAGACCGTGAAACTTCTCCGGCGGCTGCGCGAGCGACTTGCAGAGGATCGTGAGGCCCGTCACCAGGATCGTCTTCTCACCCGTGTTCGAAACGCGCGTTGTGCCATCGACGCCGATCAGGTCACCCAGATCGAGGCACTCCAGCAGCGACCACATTGCCTCGCTGGCATCCTTTTTGGACAGCATCAACTGGATGCGACCGGTGTAGTCTTGGATGTGAATGAAGTGCAACTTCCCCTTGTCGTTCCAGCGCAGGATGCGCCCAGCGACGCGCACGACCGGACCTTCGGTTCCTGATTCAGCCGGACACAATTCGCGAGCCTGCTCGATGGCGATGTGCCCGTCGAACCGCTGGCCCCACGGGTCGAGACCGAGTGCCTCAATCTTCGCGAGCTTCTCCAACCGGGCGGCTTCCAAACGATCTGGTGTTTCGGACATTGGTCGCAGTTTCTGTCTGTAAAATAAGGGTTTTCCAGTGTTTCCAGCGGGTCAGACTATGGGTGAATCGACTCCAAACGTCAATGGCAGGGAACCGTGAGACAGACCCCTGCATACAATGGTTCGCTGTTGGATCACGGGCACGAAGCCGCAGCGGTTTGAGCCTCGCTCCCTGCCGAACTGCACTCACTTCGCAATCACCGTGCAGCCAACCATTACTGTTCGTGAAGAACCGTGTATTGTCGTCACCACGCAGGAGACCGCTCATGAAAACGTGTCGCACCACTGTCGCTGTCCACTCTTATTCGCTCATGCTCGCACTGACGCTGGTCATCGGGCCGGTCGCGGGTTGGGCTGACGAACTCTTTCCATCTGAACTGACGAAGTTCGAGCCGATCGCTGCCAATCCCGTCTTCACTGCGCAAGGCGAAGGCCACTGGGACGTGAAGCTTCGTGAGCGCGGCTGGATCATGCGTGAGGGTGATCTCTGGCGGATGTGGTTCACCGGCTACGACGGTACGAAAACGGGGCAACGGCAGCTTGGCTATGCCACGTCGCGCGATGGCCTGTCGTGGCAACCGCATCCCGCGAACCCACTCTGTTCGCAGCACTGGGTCGAGGACGCCTGCGTCATCCCTCATGACGGAACGCTCTACATGTTCGCCGAGGGTGAGCAGGACCGCGCTCAGTTGTTGACCTCACGCGATGGCCTCGACTGGAAACGCATCGGGCCGCTCGACGTGAGGCATACCAACGGCAAACCGATCTCCGATGGCCCGTACGGAACTCCGACCGTCTGGCTCGAAAACGGCGTTTGGAATCTGTTCTATGAGCGCAACGACAAGGGAATCTGGCTGGCGCGGTCGCGCGATTTGAAGGTCTTCACTCACGTGCAGGATGAATCGGTGATGGTCCCCGGTCCCACCGACTTCGACCGTGACCTGATCGCGATGAACCAGATCATCCGGTACCAAGATCGCTACTACGCGATGATTCACGGCACGAAGAAGAACTCCGACCCTTCACAGCCGAATCTCTGGGCGACGGGCCTCGCCACCTCGACGGACTTGATCCACTGGACCAAGTTCTCAGGCAACCCGCTCCGCCCGGTGAGTGAGAACAAATCGAGCGGCCTCTTGATCCGAGATGCCGACCGCTTCCTGCTCTACACGATGCACGGCAAAGTTGAGGTCCATCGGTCCGTTCGTCCGTGATGCGGTAGCCCTGTCGTTCCGCGACAGGAAGCGAGAACGCAAATCAGACGTTGAACCGTGAGCAACGCCGATTTGCCAGCGAACCTCACACCGCGACGCGCCTCCTGTCGCGGAGCGACAGGGCCACCTTGTCGCCGACATTCGTCGGTGATGTTCCCTCGTCACGGGCTGCGCAGAGGCCGCTCAAAGATTTCTTCAACGTCCCGCTTGACTCTCGCCGATAGTGC
The DNA here is from genome assembly GCA_043743205.1 of Schlesneria sp. Taxonomy (GTDB): domain Bacteria; phylum Planctomycetota; class Planctomycetia; order Planctomycetales; family Planctomycetaceae; genus Schlesneria. The sequence goes on along the minus strand of JAYTXB010000360.1, from coordinate 953 downwards.
ATTACTATCGTAATACAGCCATGCAAACCAACCCGCTTGAATTCGCCGTGCAGCCAACGTCAGGAGTGCCGATCTATCGGCAGCTCATGGATCAGGTCCGTTCACTCGTGTCGAGTGGTCGGCTGAAGCCGGGCGACCGATTGCCGAGCGTCCGGCAAATGGCAGCCGAGCTGGAAGTCAACATGATGACCGTCTCGAAAGCTTACGCGCGGCTCGAAGCGGACGGCGTGTTGGAGCGCGAGCGCGGGTTGGGAATGCGAGTTCCCGAGGTCGCGTCGCGCGGAGCGGCGGCGGCACCGATGGCTTCAGTGGCCGAGCGGCAACAGGAGTTGAAGCCGATCGCGGACGAACTGGCGACCCGCGCATGGCAGCTCAAATTGACGGACGCTCAAACGCTGGATGTCGTCCGGCGCGTGCTGAAAGATCGCAAGGGATGACTGGGGACCGACGCATCAATAACTGATCGGCATCAATCTGATGAACGAGGCGAGCCGGGTGCCGTGAGGCCCCGGGTTCTTCGCCGAAAAGTCAGGGGCCTCATGACACCCGGCTCACCAAACTCCGGCATTGATTAATGCGCCGATCCTGACCGTGCTACTCGCGTAAGTTCCCCGCAACGAACTGCGCCAACGAGCGTTTGCCGTCTCCTGCGAAGTCAGTACGTTGGCGAACTCTCGGCTGCGACAGTTCAACGCACCGAGGACTTCATCAGCACCACTCGAAAGGAAATCGTCGTGGCCAAGAAACAGACGCGAGAAGTGTTGGGCAAGGGAAAGTTTTTGCGGTTGGTGCGCGAGGGACGCTGGGAGTTCGTCGAGCGGAGCAACGCGCGCGGAGCGGTGGCCGTGATCGCAGTGACCGACGCGCGCGAGTTCGTACTGACCGATCAATTCCGGCCCGCCGTCGGTTGCCGAGTGATCGATCTCCCGGCGGGGCTGAGCGGCGATGTCCCC
>JAYTXB010000359.1:0-14642 GCA_043743205.1 Schlesneria sp. | reverse complement strand
GCTGTGCTGGAGCCTGTTGGTTCTGCACGGCTTCGTGTGGCACGGCGAGGTCGCGCTGTGTCAGTCAGAAGTGCGGATCAAAGACATCACGGATGTCGATGGTGCTCGTAGCAATCAGCTCTTCGGAACCGGCCTGGTCGTCGGCCTGAACGGAACTGGCGGGAGAAAGCTCGCCACGCAGCAGATGGCGATCGACATGCTTCGCAAGATGGATCTGACGACCAAGCTGGCTCGCCAGTCACCGCTCGACAACGTTTTCAGTTCGACGAGCGTTTCGATGGTCTGGGTGACGACAGAACTGCCACCGTTCGCCCGCAAAGGAAGTCGGCTGGATGTCGTGGTCTCAGTCCTCGACGACGCGAGCAGCCTGCAAGGGGGAACGCTCGTGCTGAGTCCACTTAAGGGTGTGGATGGCGAGGTCTATGCCGTGGCTCAAGGCCAGTTGACGATCGGCGGATTCAACGTTCGGAGTACGGGGACCGGTGGCCAACAGAACCATCCGACAGTCGCACGACTGCAAGGGGGAGCGATCATCGAGCGCGAGGCTCTCGGCAAGATCGACCAAGGTGGAATGGTGCGGCTGCTATTGCGCGAAGCCGATTATTCGACCGCAAAGTCGATTGTGAAGGCCATCAACCAGAAGTATCCGCTCGCCGCAACCGCCGTGGATGAAGGGACCGTTCAGGTCCGAATCCCACTGACCTGTTCGCGCAATCTGCCCGAGTTCATTAGCGAGATCGGGCAACTCAACGCGACCCCCGACACGCCAGCGCGGGTCGTCATCAATGAGCGAACAGGAACCGTGATTGTCGGACAGCAAGTTCGCATCTCCTCCGTGGCCATCGCCCACGGCAACCTCGTCATCAAACCGAACGTGACGCTCGCACCGTCGCCGGGAGCCGACGGATTCCCGCCGCTCCCCGGTGCCCCACCACCCTTGGGACGCTTGGGCGATGATGTGGATGACATTTTGGAAGCACTCAAACCGCGTGAGCTGTCTCGGCCAATCCATCCCGAATCGCCGGTTTCGATTCACAACTTTGAACAGACTTTTACGGTGGCGGAACTCGCTCGCGTGCTGAACGCCTTGGGAGTTTCACCGCGAGACTTGATCGCGATTTTTCAAGCGTTGAAGCGTTCAGGTGCGATGCACGCTGAGTTGATTGTCATGTAACCCAGGTGTGAACCGAAGTCATTGCAAGGACGGCCCGGAAGTTCCGGCCTACAAAAAATCGTCAGGAGTTGGCCATGTCCTCGATCAGTAGTGCCCTGATGTCTAACCCGCTGCCGATGACATCGACGGCAGAGCGAGGCTGGATGTCGTCCCTGTCGAGAGGGAACGCGCTCAATGAGTCCGTGTTGGAGGCGGCCGGTCCGTCACCCAAGCCGGGTGTGACAGACCCGGCTCGCGTGGCTGCGGATTTCGAGGGAGTGTTTGCCTCGCTGCTGCTCAAAGAAATGAGAAAGACCTTGGAGCCGGGAACGATGTTCGGTGAGGACTCGGCAGATGTGTATGGTGGCCTGTTCGACACTTACCTTGGTCAACAGATGACTCAGTCGGGTGGATTCGGTCTCGCGAAAATGGTGCAACAGGCGATCACGCGCGACAACAGAGCGAGTGGGGCCATTCACACCAGCAGCAGCGAAATGTGACGGAATACAGATGGAAATCAATCAGTCGTCCAGCCAAAGTCCCCGCGATCACTGAGGGGAGTTAGCACGACTCCCTTCGGCCAGTGGGCGATTGCCGAGTCTCTCGTTCAACGGCGACGGTAGAAGAGGAACACGACACACATGAATACCACTCCCCCAGCCACGACAGAACATCCGCACATTGATGGTCCGGTCGCGGAAATGTTGTTGTTGCATTTGAGTGACGAAGAATCGTCGCTCGCGGCGTTGCTTCAGGCTGTGAAGAACGTGCATGACGCGCTGCGCCGGGTTGAGGACGACCAATTGCGTGGCGCATTGGAAGAGGAGTCGCGAGCAATCGCCTCCGCCGACAAATTGCAGCAGCGACGGAGCCTGTTGCGTGTCGAGTTGGCGAAAGCAATGGGGGTCGCTCGCGAAGAGGCGACATTGGGGCGCGTCGTGGCGGCGACTTCGGGAACGTTTCGAGACGGCGTTGCTCGCTTTCGCCAGTCGCTCGCCGAAATGTCCGCCGAACTGGAGCGACTGAATCGTCAGAACGGGGCGATGATTCGGCAGTCGCTCTCATTGGCACGCGGCATCATCGGCCGCTTGACCGGACAACGTCCGATTGGCGATTCGTACAACGCCGCAGGCATGCGCGACGAGATTCATGTCGGTTCTCTGGTTCAGTGGGGAGGCTGATCATGATGCAATTATCCGTCGGCTCTTCGGCGCTTCAGGCCGCTCAACGGGCACTCGACATCACGGGAAACAACATCGCCAACGCGAATACACCCGGCTACCACCGCCAGGTTCCGACGCTCGCCACGCAACCCGCGATGCAGGTCGATGGGTTCTCATTCGGACGCGGTGTCGAGCTGACGGAAATTCAACGTGTGGTCAACGAGGAATTGGAAGCCTCGCTCACGCAGCAATCGACTCAGAACGGTTCGGCGGCCGCGAAGTTGACCGTGATGAATCGACTGGAGTCGCGCTGGTCGACAAATGACGCTTCGCCCGTTGGTCGAATGGAATCGTTGTTCAATACGCTTGAACAACTTTCGTCTCGACTGCAAGACGGAGCGTCACGCCGCGTGGTCACATCAACCGCCGCTGCAACAGCACGCGAGTTCAATTCGCTCTCAACCGACATGTACCGGATGCGTGAGAATCTGGATCGCTCGATCCAAACGACCATCAACGAAGTGAACCCGTTGACCGGTCGCATCGCTGATTTGAACGCCGAGATTCAGCGGCTCATCGGACAGGGTGTTCAGCCCAATGACTTGCTCGACAAGCGTGGAGAACTCATCAATCAATTGGCCGAGCGGATTCCGATCGAGCTGCACAAGAGTGGGCAAGGACAAGTGACGGTGTTGTCTTCGGGACTTCCGCTGGTCATTGGTGGTGAGAGTCACGATGTCGCGATGACTGTGGGTGTTGGTGGAGCGATGGCGGTCAAGATCGTCAATTCCGAGGCACCGTTCACTGCGGATGGTGGAAAACTGGGCGCGTTGTTCCAACTGCGGAATACCGGATTGGGGGCCTACCAAGACAAGCTCGACACGCTGGCTCACGAAATGTCGAAAGCCTTCGATGCCGTGCAGTCCACGGGCCTCGGCCAGGGGGGAGGCTTTCAACAACTGAACGGCCAGCGAAGTGTGAAAGATGTCGCCGCGAAATTGAACGCGACCGGACTGACCTTCCCGCCCAAAGCGGGATCGCTATTCGTCTCGATGATCAATACGGCCACCGGCGAAAAAACAATCACCGAAGTTGCCATCGACCCGGTATCGCAGAGCCTGAGTGATGTCGCCACTGCACTGAATACCTCGGTGCCGCACTTGAGTTCCTTCGTCAACACTCAGATCGGCACGATCTCGTTGGTCTCGGCTCCTGGATACAAATTCGACTTTACGGGGGGCGTTGACCTTCAAGCCACGACCAGTTTTTCTTCTGGCACAACAGCGCAAGCGACGCCAGGTGGCAACTTCACCGGAACGACGAATGACTCGTACAGAGTCTCATTCCTCGGGACCGGAACGGTTGGTGTCACACCAGGATTGCAGGCGCGCGTGACCAATCAGGCGGGCGAAGTCATTGGCACACTCGACATCGGACAAGGATACGAAGCGGGACAGCCGCTCATGTTGAGGAACGGTGCCTCGGTAAAATTGTCGGCGGGAACGGTCGCGTTCGGCGACAATTTCACAGTGCGAAGTATCGGCCAATCCGACTCGGCGGGCCTGCTCACCGCTCTCGGTTTGAACACATTCTTCAGTGGTGACGACGCCGCCACGATTCGCGTCAATCAAGAATTGCTGGCCGATCCGGATCGACTCGCGACATCGCGCTCGGGGCAACCGGGCGATGCTTCCAACCTCCAACGTCTGATTGCTCTGCGAGACTCGCAACCCCTGAGTGGCGGACGGGCCACGTTCACGGAGTTCTTTAACCAAACGCTCGGTGAGGTCGGGTCCGAGGTCAGCTCATTGAAGCAACTCGATGAGACCAATCAACTGCTGACGAATCGTATCAGCGATGAAATTCAAAGTGTGTCCGGCGTCGATCCAAACGAAGAAATGGTCCAAGTCTTGAAGTATCAACGAATGTTTCAGTTGGCCGCCAAGTACATCAACTCCGTCAATGAAACTCTCGATCAGTTGCTGCAATTGAATTGATGTGATGCCGATAGCACAACGCGTGGAAAAGAGAAGTTGCAGTAACCCGAAGCGTGAGCGAGGGTGTCCATTGAGCGACTCCCTCGCTCACGCTTTTAGAAGTTGCGCTATTTGAGGATTGAAGTCGTTTTCGCCCCAAGGGGGCCTCGGAGACCAGCCCAGGGCCAGCGAACACCGTGAGCGCCGCCTTGGGAAACCGAACACCAGAACGTTGTGCCCTGAAGGGGCACGGGAAATATTGGTCGAGACCACACGGCCTAGTGAACTGATCTGTCAAACCTCCTGTGCCCCTCCAGGGCACGATCATCACACGCCCACAAACCCAGGGCGGCGCTCGCTTGGGCTTCGCTGGCCCTGGGATGATCTCCGAGGCCCCCTTGGGGCGAAATCATGAATAGCCCAACTTCTAAACTTGCGCGTCGGGCTAGTTTTGAAACGCGATCTTAGACACAAAATCTGCCGGAAGCATAACTCATCCAGCGGACTGATCGAATGGGGATACGTTAGCACGGCCAATGCCTTTTCAGTTTGGGGCAGGGCGGCTGGCGTCACGGCTTTTGCGGATGACGACCCTCACGGCAGGCAGGCTGCGAATTGCGAGAAGCCTCAGACTGAGTGTCAGTCAAATGGGCCGCGCCATTACCATCTGGCGTCCCATGAACATTTCTTGGACCTGCGGCTCCGGCTGGTTTCGTTCCATCCCCCCTTGCAGCCTGTTGACGAGCGCAGGATGGCCACTTAGGCCGTCCGTTTTGAGCGTTGAAAGCGGGACGGGCAGGGTACCCATCCTACGTTGGTCAACAGGCTGCTGGTCGCAATGGTTGAACTGAGGACCAGATAAAAAACAACATCACGACTTGACTGGCTTCATCACGAGTTAAGGTTTCGTCGCTACCATTCGGACCTCCCGCACCGGTTCCGCTGCGGCCACGCTCATCTCAATCACTTCCTGTTTCTCTTGTCGAGGATCCCTGTCATGCAGGCCGTTTGGGGTGTCAGTACTTGGAGCAAGGCGGGTGTGATAGCGGATCGCTCCCTTTCACAGAGTTCTGTTTCGCCGTCTCCTAATTCATCGTCACGTCCGCTGGACAAGAGTTCTCAACGCGAAGCGATCAAGGAATCGACCATGCGAGTTTTGGTCATTGAGGATGAGCCGGATGTGAACAATGTCGTGGCCTCTTTTCTGCGTGAGGAGGGCTATTCGGTAGACACTGCCAAAGACGGCGAAGAGGGTTTGTATAAGGCGACGGCGTGGAACTACGACGCCGTGTTACTCGACGTGATGCTGCCAAAGCTGGATGGCTGGAAGGTGCTGGCGGAACTGCGTCGCACGAAGAAGACTCCCGTGCTGATGCTCACCGCGCGTGATGCCGTGCCGGATCGGGTGCGCGGCTTGAATGGGGGAGCCGACGACTACCTCGTCAAGCCGTTCGAGTTGTCCGAGCTGGGCGCGCGCGTGAAGGCGTTGATTCGCCGTGCTGCCGGGCAGCCGCAGCCGGTCATCAAGATTGGGAACGTTCAGGTCAACACGACGACGCGGACGGTGACGATGGAGGGGGCTGTCGCACCGCTCACGGCCAAAGAGTACGCACTGCTGGAATTCCTGGCGCTGCATCGCGGTGAGTTGGTCACGCGGTTGGCCATCTATGACCACCTGTTCGATGAGACCGACGACACGCTGTCGAACTTACTCGACGTGTACGTCTCGAATCTGCGACGGAAGCTGCGTCATGATTTGATTGAGACGCGACGGGGACAGGGCTACATGATTCACGAAGAGGCTCCCGCGATCGATGGCTGATCTCGCGCCAATACCGAGTTCACCGGCCGTCGGCAGCAGTGCGTTGCGGAGGCCATTTCGTTCGCTGCGCTGGCGACTGCAAGCGTGGCACGGTGTCGTGCTGACCGGCGTGCTGACGGTGTTCGGCTTGGTCGTCTATGCCCTCGCGTGGGAAAGCCGCCTGCAACAGATTGATGCGGAGCTGGACCGTTCGGCGGAAGTCATCACCTCGCGCTTGCGGCGATTGTTTCCGTGGCCTCAACCGGGGCGTGGTCCCGGCCGTTGGTCCGGCCCGCCGACGCGAGGTGAGAACGAACCAGCGGATCGCGGTGGTCCACGAAGCGAAGACTCTGCTGGACGAAATGACGCTGGGCGAGGTGATCGGCCGCCGCGCGGTCCTCGACCGCGAGACAGCTCTGAAACGGGTGCGGTCTCGGCACTAACGGCGATCAACGTCCCACACAACCCGTTGCCGGGACTCGACCCATTCGCTTTCGATGTTTCACTGTCGCGCATGGGCGACGATGGCCGTGGGCCGCGTCCGTTTGAATGGGTCGGTCCGATTGAGTGGCCAACGCCGAACCTTGGTTTGCCGGAGGATTTTCTCCAACTGTTCGAGGGAGACGAGGACTCGCGGCTCTACTTCGTCGTCTATTTTCGAGACGGTCGCATCTTGCAGAAGTCCGAGTCTGCACCTGAGGTCCCGTTCCCTGGAGTCCGCGTTGGCGAGGACAAATTGCCGGTGCGCATCGTGCGTGTTCGAGGGACTCATCGTGAAGTTGTCCACGCATCGAGCATGGATAACAACGTTCTCGTGGGGCGGTCACTAGTGCATGATCGCGCGGCACAGCGTCGTTCCGGGCTGTTGCTCGCACTGGCTGGTGTGGCCGTGTTGGCGGCGGGACTGGTCGGCGGTTGGTGGACTTCGTCCCGCGCCATTCGTCCGATTGCGGCGATGACAGCGGCTGCCCAGTCGATCTCGGCACAACGGTTATCTCAGCGGATCGACTTGCAGGAGACCGACAATGAACTCGGTCAATTGGCCACGGTTCTCAACGGGACGTTCGATCGGTTGCAGACGGCGTTCGAGCAGCAGACGCGGTTTACTGCCGATGCCTCGCACGAACTGCGCACGCCCGTCGCGGTGATCTTGGCTCATGCCGATCTCGCGCTGTCTCGCTCACGCAGCCCCGAGGAATATCGCACGACATTGGAGACCTGCCGCAGTGCCGCGCGGCGCATGAAGTCGCTGATTGACGGACTGCTCACGCTGGCTCGCTTCGATTCAGATGCGACTGCCATGCAGTTCGAGACGCTCGATTTGAGACTGCTCGTGCAAGAGTGCCTCGACCTCGTGAGACCACTCGCGACCGAACGCGGCATCGTGATGGAAGCCGAACTGACGGAGTTCTTCTGTCGCGTCGATCGCTCGCGAATGTCGCAGGTCATCACCAACCTGCTGACGAACGCCATCCGCTACAACCGCGACGGAGGGACGGTGCGAGTCACCTTGGGTGATGAGTCTGAGGCGAGAACAGACGACGAATCAAGCTTCGCCATGATCACCGTTGCCGACACGGGGATTGGGATCGCTCCGGAAGAGTTGCCACGCATCTTCGATCGCTTCTATCAAGTCGATCAGGTTCGCTCGCGCGCCGACGGGAGCAGTGGGCTGGGACTGTCGATCAGTCAAACGATCGTGGTGGCTCATGGCGGTTCGCTCACGGCGCGCAGCGAACCGGGGGTGGGAACGACGATGGAGGTTCGATTGCCGCAGCAAAGGACTTCCGCGTGAGAGGCGCGTTCAAGTGACCACACTTCCTCGTGACCTGAAGCGAAATGAATTCGTGGCGAGTGACAAGAGACGCTGCGATCCGTAATTCACTAAAGTGGGTTTGAGTGGCGGCAAGAGTGACGTGTCTGACAAAAGGCGAGCGCCAGGAATTGTCGTACCGGGATGTAGGATGGGCACTCTTGCCCGTCAGGCTGGAAGACAGAAATCTGGACGGGCAAGAGTGCCCATCCTACAGGGACATTTCTCCTTGCCGCTCGCCCAAAAGGCGCAACTGAGGTGAGCCGGGTGCCGTGAGTGGAATCACGAACAGAGTGCGAGTTGATTTTCAAGCCGCGTGACAAAGAATTGGACTGATGGCTGCGACGATCTTTCCCCTGCCGTGAATGTAAGCCCGGCGTCGATCGCAACCCGAGATTTTCTGAAAGGACTGACGATGAAGTTGACTTGGCTCAGTAAGTGTCTGGTAGCGGGGTTGGTGACCTGTGCGCTGGTGAGTACGGCTCACGCTCAAGCTCCCGGTGGTACACAGGGTGGGCGCGGTCGTGGTGGACCGGGTGGTGGCGGCTTCGGAGGACGAGGCGGTTCGACCAGCCTGATCTCGCTCGCGGCCAACGAAGCGGTGCAAAAAGAACTGGCGCTCAGCGATGTCATCAAGGATGCCATCAAGGAAATTGACAGCTCGTACCGGGATGCCATTCAAAAGGCGATGAGCGCTGGCGGTGGTCTCGCCAGCTTCCGCGACATGTCCGACGAAGATCGCCAGAAGGCGATGGACAAGATGACCGAGCAACGCAACACGGTCCTCGCAAAGTTCACGCCCGAACTGAAGGACGCGCTGTCGCCCGAGCAGTTCAAGCGACTGAACGAGATTCGTGTTCAAGCGCTGCGCGACCAAGCCTATTCGGATGCCGATGTCGCCAAGGCGCTGGCGTTGAAGAAGGAACAACAAGACAAGATCGCCGAGATCACCAAGGACTTCACCGCGAAGCAACGCGAGATGTTCCAGCCACAAGGGGGCGACAACGGTGGTGCCCGCCCAGACTTCACGGCGATGCGAACCAAGATGGAAGAGGCTGGCAAAGCTCGTGACGGCAAGCTCAATGATGTGCTGACCAAGGATCAACAAGCCAAGCTCACGGAGCTGAAGGGGAAGGAATTTGATGTGTCTCAACTTCAGCCACGTGGATTCGGTGGTCCCGGTGGTCCCGGTGGTCCCGGCGGCGGTGGTGCGGGTGGTGCAGTGGGGCGTCCCGGTGCAGGTGGCCGACCCGGTGGTGGCGCTCGACCTCCAGCAGATGCTCCGAAGTCCGATGCACCCAAGTCGGATGCTCCGTAAGTCGATGGACGTTTGTTGAGGGATCGCAGCGTCAGTCGTGCTGCTCCCTCGCGTGTTCCCCAGCGGCCCTCGCTCTCATTCAGCGAGGGCCGCCCTGTTGTCGAATAGTTTTCCGCAGCCCTTTCTCCAACGTCGGATGTTCCCGACAAAGGACGCACTGAGATGAACTCATTCCATTTCGATTCTGACCGTCGTCTCTTTTTGAATAGCCTCGCCTTGAGTGCCGCCGGATTGGCCTTGCCCAGTCTGTTCACTGCACCGGGTGCCTTCGCCGAAGAGTTGACTCGCACGCCCAAGCAGACCGAAGGGCCGTTCTATCCCGACAAGTTGCCGCTCGACACCGACAACGATTTGCTGATCGTCAACGACACGATCACGCAGGCGGTCGGTGAAGTGACACATCTGGCGGGTCGCATTCTCGACGCCAAAGGGAACCCGGTGCGGAATGCGCTTGTCGAGATTTGGCAGTGCGACAGCAACGGTTCGTACCTCCACACGAAGAGCGGCAATCGCGACAAGTACAACGCCCACTTTCAGGGCTTCGGCCGCTTCCTGACCGGCTCCACCGGCGAGTACTACTTCCGCACGATCAAGCCGGTCCCGTATCCCGGTCGCACGCCGCACATTCACTTCAAGATCAAGCAGCGCGACAAGGAACTCCTCACCACTCAGTGCTACATCAAGGGGCACGAGGGCAATGCCAAAGATGGCGTGCTACGCGGGTTGAAGGACGAAAAAGGGCGCGACTCGCTGATGGTGGACTTCACTCCGTTGAAGGACTCGAAGATCGGTGAACTGACCGCCAAGTTCGATCTCGTCCTTGGATTGACTCCGGAAGCGTGAAGCAGGAGGTGACGGTAGAAAAATGAGGGGTAGAAAAAAGGAAAAGGATTCGACTTTTTCTACCCTCAATCTTTCTACCATTCGCCTTCCTCGGCCCTGACCCAAGTTTTTAAATCGACTGCGGACATCATCGGGACATCGAACATGAAGAGGCTGTTGTTGAGATCGGTTGCCGTGGCCGTGTTGATTGCGGGAGCCGTGGCTCTCGTCGCGTTTGTTCCTCCACCGCCGCACTTGATCGGGCAGGATGGGCCTCCGCGCGGGCCGGGTCGAGGCGGGTTTGGAGGGCCTCCCGGTTTTGGTGGCCCGATGGGACCGGGCGCGATGCCAATGTCGCACGTGATGCTCGTGATGGCACCCGAGGTGCAGACCGAACTCGCGCTGACCGACGCTCAGAAGAAGCAGGTCGGTGACTTGCAGGGTGAGTTGCAGGAGCAGATGCGTGCGGCGTTCAGCGGCGTCAATTTCCAAGAGCTGGGTTCCTTGAGCGAAGAGGAGCGGAACAAGCGGTTCGCCGAGATGCGGACCAAGTCCGAAGCGTCCACGAAGCTGCTCGATGAGAAGTTGAACAAAGCACTCGAAGCCAAGCAGGTCGCGCGATTGAAGCAGCTCACGCTGCAGCGCGATGTGATTGCGGCGTTGAACGGTGCCGAAGTCGCCAAGCAACTCAAGCTGACTGAAGATCAACAGGCCAAGCTGCGCGAGGTCGCTGCGCAAGGCTTTCCGCCGTTTGGCCCACCCGAGGCACGGCAGAAAGCGCAAGCCGAGGCGTTGGCCGTGTTGAACGAAGCTCAGCAGAAACAATGGAACAATCTCACGGGGAAGAGCTTCACGTTCCCCGAGCCTCAGTTTGGACCGGGTGGACCGGGCGGTCGCGGGCCAGGTGGACCGGGTGGACCGGGTGGACCGGATGGACCAATGGGTGGTGAGCGAAAGATTGTCGCGCAGTTCGACAACGATGCCGACGGTCGGTTGAACAAAGCGGAACGCACCGCAGCGCGTGAGTTCCTGAAGACCAATCGCGGCCCGGGTGGTCCCGGTGGAGGGGGCGGTGGTTTGTTTGGCGGCTTCTTCGGAGGCGGACCTCCAGGTGGACCGGGAGGCGGGCCACCTGGTGGAGGAGGTCCGGGTGGACGTGGTGGTCCTCCGGGGGGTCGCGATAACGAACCCGCCAAGCCGGGACCAAAGCTTTCTCCGAACGACGTGAAGCCCGTGGTCGATGCCAAACTCTATGAGCCGACTGTCCTGCGGACGTTGTTCCTCGAATTCGAGGACGCCGACTGGGAAGCGGAACTCGCCGACTTCAACAACACCGATGTTGAAGTTCCCTGTACGGTCACGGTTGATGGCGTGAAGTATCCCAACGTCGGCGTCCACTTCCGTGGCATGTCGTCGTTCATGATGGTCCCCGCCGGATCGAAGCGGTCCTTGAATCTGTCATTCGATTTCGTGGACTCGAAGCAGCGGCTTTACGGCTACAAAACGTTGAACTTGCTCAACTCGCACGAAGACCCGACGTTCCTGCATACGGTGCTGTACTCGCACATTGCGCGGAAATACATTCCCGCGCCGAAAGCGAACTTCGTCAAGCTGGCGATCAACGGCGAGAGTTGGGGCGTCTATGCCAGTGCTCAGCAATTCAACAAGGAGTTTCTGACTGAGAACTATCCCAGTGCGAAGGGGGCGCGGTGGAAGGTCAACGGCAGTCCGATGGGACGCGGTGGGTTGGAGTACATCGGTGACAACATCGACGATTACAAACGAACCTTCAGCCTGAAGACGAATGACAACACCAAGGACTGGAAGGCGCTGGTCAAGCTCTGCAAGACGCTCAACGAGACACCGCTCGATCAACTCGAAGCGGCTCTCGCGCCGATGCTCGACATCGACGAGGCACTCTGGTTCTTGGCACTCGACAACGCGCTCATCAACTGTGACGGCTACTGGATTCGCGCCAGCGACTACGCGGTCTATCGCGATGAGCAGGGCGTGTTCCACATCATTCCGCACGACATGAACGAAGCGTTCCAGCCGCCGATGGGGCCGGGCAAGGGGGGGCCGGGTGGTGGGATGTTCGGATTTGGCGGCGGTCCCGGCGGTGGCAGACCGGGAGAAGGTCGGCCTACCGGTGAGGGGCGTCCAGACGGTGAAGGCCGTCCGCCGCGCGAGGGGGGGCGTCCCGGTGAAGGGAGACCGGGTGGTGGCGGGCCGCGCGGGGGCGGGAACGCGGATCTCGATCCGCTGGTCGGTCTGTCCGACACCAGTAAGCCGCTGCGCAGCCGGTTGCTCGCCGTGCCGAGTCTCAAAGCGAAGTACCTCGCGCACGTCAAACAGATCGCCGAAGAGTCGCTCGACTGGAACACGCTCGGCCCGGTCGTCGCTCAGTACGAGCAGCTCATCGCCAAGGAGATCGAAGCCGACTCGAAGAAGCTCACGTCGTACGCTGCCTTCCAACAGACGGTCTCGGGTGTGGCAGCACCCGCAGGAGAACAGCGAGGTCGTCCGCACATGGGCCTCAAGCAGTTCGCCGATCAGCGCCGTGCCTTCCTGCTCAACCATCCCGAGATCAAGGTGCTTGAGGCTGCAACGAGGAAGTAAGGACCGGAGCATCAATCACTGTCGGAGTTTGGTGAGCCGGGTGCCGTGAGGCCCTGGACTTCGAGGCGAAGAAACCGGGGCCTCACGGCACCCGGCTCACCTAAGATCATCAGATGATTACCGCCAGTTGTTGATGCGCCGGTCCTGACGACTTCTCGACACTTCGACCTCAGGAACACCATGATTCACGTACTTGCTCAGATTGAAACTGGACCCGGCCACCGAGACGATTTTTTGGTTGAGTTCGCCAAGGTGGCGGTCTTGGTCCGACAAGAGGCGGGTTGCCTCGAGTACGGCGCGGCGATTGACACACCGACGGGAATCTCGGTCCAACGGAACCTAGGCGAAAACACGGTGATGATCGTGGAAAAGTGGGAGAGTGTCGAACACCTGAAGGCGCATCTCGTCGCGCCCCACATGATCGACTATCGCTCCCGAATCAGCCTGTTTGTGCAAGGAGTCACGTTGAACGTGCTGGAGCCAAAGGCCTGATGTTGGCGGCTTGATCACGCTGGCTCGCCACGTCACCAATGAGCCGAGTTACTAGCGCACAACGTGGCGACTCAGAATGAAGAAGTGGCCGCGCGATTGACGGTACTCGCAGAAAAGGCCCGCGCTGAATTGGGCGACACGTTGACGAAGCAAATGGGGGCGGCGATCCGCACGGCAGGACAATGGAAGAAGTAGTTCACTGGTCTGAATTGTTCGCCGGTCTTTTCGGATGGGCACTCTTGCCCGTCCGGGCATTCTCACCCCGAGACGCTCACGCGAAAACCGGACGGGCAAGAGTGCCCATCCTACGGGCGTTGTTTTGGGGCGAGTTCAAAGAGGCACCGCGATGAACGTCCGAGTGAACACAATGAGATTGGGATTGATGCTCGCTCTGGCAATGTTGCTCGTGCCATGGCCGACCCACGCAGCCGAACGTTATGCCGCGATGTTCTCCGATGGCGGGCGTGTCGAAGAGGCTGAGGTGCGTGAATGGTTCGAGCCAACGTCGGTCCCCAAAGTGGGCGGACGGGCGTTGTTTGATGGCGCGGTTCCCGCGCGGTGGGTCATCGACCGTCAACAGCCTCCCACCACGGACCCCGAGACGTTTGTCGAGTTGTTTGGTGGAGACCGGTTGGCGGGAGAAGTCGTTTCTTTCCGTCCGGAATCCAGCCTGACGTTCGAGCAGCAGCCGGCACATCTCGTGGTGAAGCCACTCTCCGACGTGCAGCCTCCCGACGATCCTCAATCCGGCGAAGTGCGAGTCTCCACCGAATGGCTGCGGCGCGTCGTCTGGCAGCGGGTGGCCCGTGAAGAGTATCGGCCCGGCACGGTCTGGCTCCGCAACGGCGGGATGCTGACGTATCGCTCACTGCGCTGGGCTGACGGTGCAGTGACGCTGCTCACGAACGAGGGTCTCAAGGAATTGTCGTTCGCGGAGTTGGGTGAGGTTCATCTCCCGCAGCAAGATGCGTGGAGCTGTTACTACGACCAGCTCGCCACGTTGTCGCCGCAGCTCAAGTCGCGACTGATCCAACTCGACACCACTGACGGCAGCCGTTGGACGACTTCCACGGAACGCTTCCAAGCGCGGCATCACGGCGATCGCAATCGGCCCGAGCAGTGGCTGCAACTCCTGCAACCGGCCTGGAGTCTCGATCCGGTTTGGCTCCGCTATCGAACTGTCCGCGCCTGGCGATTCTTTGCACCCACCGATGTGCCGCTGTCGAACTTTGCACCCGTCGAGGTCAAGCAGTCGTCGATCTTCGGCTCGGGTTGGAAATGGCAGACCAACCAAAGCGTGCAGCGCGGGCTATTGCAGTCCTTTCGCCACGAATACGGCTGGGGCTTCGGGGTGCAGGCCTCGTGCAACCTGACCTTTGAATACCCTGAGATCGCGACCGCGCTGCACGCCTTTTACGGGATCGACATCTCCGCCGGTTCCGGTGGCTGCGTCAGTCCGGCGATCGTCTTGGCGAGTGGCCAAAC
>JAYTXB010000358.1:0-3048 GCA_043743205.1 Schlesneria sp. | reverse complement strand
GCTGGTGTCGGACGGTATCACGCCGCTGGCTATGGCCGCAACCAAGGCTCCCGCGAGTTGCCAGAGAGCCGCTCCAGCGCTCCAGAAAAATTCGACAATTTTCTCGTCGCGTTTTGACATCTCGGATTACTGACCTAGGTTGAAGTTGTATGACTGGAGGTGTAACCGAGGCGGAGTTCGTTCTCCCGGTAGTGCGTCAGCACCGCGAATGGCCACTCGGCGATGTCTCACTTTCGTCGGACCCAACTCATCAGAGCATTCACCATTGCGGGCAGAGATTGCGAGAGTTGTTTGGTTCAACGCTGAATCCCACTTCTTCGCAGAGCCAAATAGAGGGAGACGATTGACCATGAAACTAATGTCACTGACGACGAAGGATGCTCGTCGGGGTGCCGCGATGGTCGAAATGGCTCTCGTGCTGCCGGTGTTTCTGATGCTCATCATGGGGATCATTGAATTTGGACGCGCGATGATGGTCTCGAACCTTGTCACCAATGCGGCTCGTGAAGGGGCACGCATGGCGGTGTTGGATGGTTCAACCAACACCGATGTGCAGAACGCGGTGCGGACGTTCTTGCAGGGGGCGATCAGTTCCAGCCTGACGACTGGGGACATTGGCATCACGATTACGGTGACACCCGCTCCGGGCAATCCGAACCCTGCCAACAATCTGGCCAGCACTTCGCCCCGCGATCTGATCGCGGTCCAAGTGGCACTGCCATTCAACAAGGTCGCATTGATCCCCGGCAACTACCTCGCGGGGAAGACGCTCACCGGCAGCAGTGCGATGCGGCACGAGTGACAGAACCGGCGGAAGTCGAGATCAAGTGATTGAAGCCGATGTGGGAACTCTCCCCTCGCCTCGGCTTTGTGGGAAGAGAGGCCGGGGTGAGGGGCTTTTGATATGAGGCTCTCGCTCGTTGTGTCACACCACACCGTGGCCGTGAGCAACTCGCGTCAGAACTCGCCGACAACTTCGCCACCCGCTCGCGTGCCGAGTACACGCCACACGACAAGGTCAATGTTCTCGCTGATCGACTTCACCGAGCCGTCCATCATCGCGGCATGGACAATGCCCGTGTGGTGGCTGCGGGCCGTGATGGCCGAGTAAGTCGGAGAGCCAGCACTGCCGTTCTTGCCCTCCTGCCAACTGTTGTAGTCGCACTGGGGATAAGTCACGCCGCCGACAACACACGAGACCTTGGTATTGGGATTCAGGGCCGTCGTGAAGCCTTGATGATGGACGCGACCGTCGGGCCATTCCGTGTGGCCGGTGTCTTTGGCATCACCACCCGAAGCCGTCATGTACCCGCTCACGACGGTGCTGCTGCCGGGAACGGCCGTCGAACCGGGAGGGACATTGCGGTGATAGGGCGTCCACGCCTTGACCTCGGACGCCAGCAGCGTGTTGCTGGTCCCGTCAATGAAGGCACCGAGGTTCAAATTGGAGTTGGGGTAGAAGGCTCCGTCGCCCCCCAGTCCGTTCGTCGGATTGAAGACGAACCACGTTCCAAAGTTGAAGCCGTACGTTGTCGGGTACAGCTTGGCTCTGCCCCCGCCGGGGTCGCGGACGGTGTCACTTTTGGGATCGCTTGGGCACGAGAAGATCGGCACTTTTTTCCCACTGATGCTCAACTGGTTGTCCCAAGCGATCGACAGATCGACGCCGTTGTAGATGTTTGCCTGATCGAGAAACGGCAGCAGGCGACCGTGAATCGACCACGATCCGTTGTTGCCTGTCGTCGAGACATTCAGGCTGACGGCGGCGCTCGGCGGCAGCAGTCCGCCGAGCGACTCATAGTTGTGAACGGCCAGGCCAAGCTGCTTGAGATGGTTCTTGCACTGAGTCCGCCGCGCCGCCTCGCGCGCTTGCTGCACGGCGGGCAACAACAACGCAATGAGTACGGCGATGATGGCGATGACGACGAGCAACTCGATCAGCGTGAAGCCCGCGCGACGGGGCTTCCACAATGGAGTGGACATGAGGGGAGTGAGCATGAGGGGAGTGAGCATGAGGCAACTTCCGGAAGGTGACGGGGCGGCGAATCCGATTCGGAAGTTCGTTACAAAGCAAAAGGGATGCCCGTTGCGGTCGCGCCAAATTCTCGCAGAGAACAGACGACGTGAGCTGATCTCACGGGCTGATCGCGCGGCGAAGAATTCGCCGCGCTGCGGAGAATCTCGCCAGGCGTCCGATGGAAGGGACTCACGTGGCCGGGTTCACGGTTCCGTGTCGTGGCCGTCGAGGTCATGGGACTTCAAGCGAGTCCGCAGTGTCGTGCGATCGAGTCCGAGGCAACGTGCGGCGGCGGCTCGGTTCGAGTCACACGCGGCGAGAACCGCCTTCAACAAGGCTGGCTCGGTCGCGGTGAGGAAGTCTCGGTACAGCGTCCCGTCGGAACGGAGGGGCGCGACACCGGCCAACCGCTCTTGGACCCACGCCTCAATCGCGGACTGCAACTGCTCGGCAGAAGCGGTTGGTTGATGCGAGTCGATCTCTGGCGGCAGATGCTGCGGTTGCAACGAGCCGCCGCGCGCGGAGAGCGCGGCCTGTGCAATCGCCGCACGCAGTTCGCGAACGTTGCCGCGCCAGCGGCGCGACCGGAGCGTGTTGAGGAACTCGTCGCTCAGAAGATGATCGTCGGCTTGCTCGGGGCAAGCTTGTTTCCAGAAGGCGGTCGCCAACAGAGGAATGTCGGACAGGCGGTCTCGCAGTGGAGGGAGTTGGATCTCGATGCCGCGCAGTCGAAAGAACAGGTCTTCGCGAAACTCGCCCGATTGAATTAACTCATTCAATCGTCGATGAGTCGCCGCGACGATCCGCACATCGGACGTGATGATCTGGTTCGAGCCGACCCGGCTGTATTGCCGCGTCTCCAGAAACCGCAGCAGCTTCACCTGCACCGTCATCGGAGTGTCGCCGATCTCGTCCAGGAACAGCGTGCCGCCTTCGGCCTGTGCGATCAGGCCGGACCGTTCTTCGGCGGCCCCCGTGAAGGCTCCGCGTGCGTGCCCGAACAGTTCGCTCTCCAAGACTGACGGATTCAG
>JAYTXB010000357.1:0-11963 GCA_043743205.1 Schlesneria sp. | reverse complement strand
ATGCGGCGCGGATGTTGGACCGTCATGCAGATGAGTATGGGGACGATGAACATCAGGTAGACCGTCTCCATGTCACTGATGCCGTCCGACCCCAGCAGTTCGCAAACCTCACTGGAATCGGATTCCAGTGACACCTCGACATCCGCCCCCACAATCGACCCGCCCGGCCTCACGCTCGGCGGGTTGTTTCGTTGGGTGTCGGCAGCGAAGACCAAACCCCAAGAGCGGGTGTCGGCGACACCTGCAACGGGTGTCGAACGGGTGTTTGTGGTTGTGTTCTGGTGTCCGACGAGAACGTCTGATACACTACAAAACAGGCACAAAGATAGGTTTTCGGGAGACAGTCGGGAGCTATTAAAAGTCCGTTGCTCTACCAACTGAGCTACGCACTCGCACGCTAGTGGAACGAGGTCCAAGCGGAGCGGAAATTTATCGCCTGCGCAGGCAAGTTGCAATTCGCAGACGCTGGTTATGTCGAGCCATTTGCACGCGTTCAGCGGCCATGGCTGCGAATCTCTCTGGTGCGTTTGATTTCCGTTCAATCGCCAACGGCGAACGCTAAATCAAGACGGCGAGTGCCACACCTTGGAAACAGCGATTCATCAGATGGCGAGTTTGTTTGACTTAGCGGACCGTTGAAAAAGCGATGTTTGGGGGCGTGATCGGTTGGTGAGGGAGTTTGGCGGCGGGGCTTGAGTGGAAGGTTCTGCGGTGTGAGCGAGCGATGATCCTGAAAGTCTCGGCTTCGAGAAGGCTTTGGTGAAGGTGTGCAGGGTCGTCAGGATCGACCAGACGGACTGCCGCGTGGCTGCCCGGTGCCCAGCAGTTTTCGCAGGGTCAGGCTGAGGTAGTGCGCGGCGGCTCGCAGTTGGTACGAGCAGCGACGGGGCAACAAATTCCTGCCGATCGCTTTACTGTTACGCCACGGGAACGATCTCGTCGCGGAGGATCATGCCGCAGTGCAAAAAAGACGTGGTCTGCCGGGTGATCGTTGGCGAGGACGTGCCCGACTTCCACGCGATCAGCGAGCTCCGTCGCCGACACCTGGCCGCGTTCCAAACGTTGTTCGTCGCCGTGCTGAATTGTTCGTCGAAGTGCCGAGGGTGTCGGCTGCAGGCCGGTGAGGTTGAACGTCGCGCGACGGATCAACGTTCGCGGACTCACGGGTTGAGCAGGCTCAAGCTGAGCGGCCTCCAACTTCGCGACGACGAACCGATCCAATGGACCGTTGGCGCGCGCGGCATTCGCGCTCTGCGGGACAGGCGGATTGACGGGAGGTTGAAACACCCAGTGGTTGGGATCGCGAGATCGCAGCGCTGCGGAGTTGGTTGCGACAGGAAACGGCGCGCCCATCGCGACTCAGCACGGGAGGTCCGCGATCTGTCGTCCAGACGACTTCTGTTTGGGGGGCATCTTCAGATCATCGTCGGTGTGCGAGATCGCCTTCACGAGCAGGCTCTCGGCGGGCTGACCGGGCACGATTGCCGCGCCGGTATCGCCGCCACGCAGAACGCCTTCGCGCGAATCGAGCCTCAACGTTCCCCACTGCTTCTCGACTCCGTGACACTTGTGGCACTTCTCAATGAGCAACGGCCGGATCGACGTTTCAAAGAATTGAACCTGCTCGGCTGTCGGCTCGGTCTGAACTCCATGGAGACTCGCCGAGCCAAGGATTCCGACACAGATCATCCCGATCAAGAAAGGCTGTCGCATCGCACCTCCCGCAACTTTTGGCGCAGGTCAGAAACCTGCCAGTGACTGACCATCGCCAGCGGCCCGAGTGTGAAGTCCGTGGTGACGAAATGCACTCAGAACGACGGATGCGAGACCGCTCCACGTCGCAGGGGTGCCGTTTTGAGGCACTTGGCGTTGCGACCCCTCGAATTCAGTTGATATAAAGCTTGCGTCTCGTGCAGTCCGCGCTTGTCCTTCAGTGGCATCCTTTCTTGCGGGTCGCACTTCATTTCCTGTTTCTGGAGAGTCGTCATGTCACGTCGTCGAAATGGTTTTACCCTCATCGAACTATTGGTGGTCATCGCGATCATTGCGGTACTCATCGCGTTATTGCTGCCTGCGGTGCAGCAGGCCCGCGAGTCTGCCCGGCGAACGCAATGTAAGAACAACATGAAGCAACTGGGGTTGGCATTGCACAACTACCACGATGTTTTCTTGACGCTGACGGCCTTTAGCATGGGAAGCGGCGCTCCGTTAGGCCCCGCAGCGGGTAATGGAGTCCACCGTACGAGACTCAGTGGATTCGTTGGCTTGCTGCCGTACCTCGATCAAGCCTCGCTCTTTTCAACGATCGATTCGGCAATTCCGCAACAGTACCCGTGGGTGGCCACGACGTACTGGAACAAAGGCCCTGTCGCGCTGACTTGTCCAAGTGATGTCGGCCAAAGCGCGCCGACCGGCACGCTCAGAGGCAAGCGAAATTATATGTTCTGCGCGGGGGATAGTGTGTCTGGCAATGGAGACATCCCGGCATCAGCCAATCCCATCATCGTGCCAACCCGAGGAATGTTTGGGGCGTTGCAATGTTATTCACTGCGGGATGCCACGGACGGAACCAGCAACACCATCGCCATGAGCGAGGGGATCGCTCCCTCCTCCTCCAATGTGATGGGTGCCGTGGCCGTCAACACGGGCGTGACGACTCCAGCCGCCTGCATGGCGCTATTCAACGGCAGTATCTATCCGGGTGGTGGATATACGGGCGATGTCACGCGAGGCTATCGCTGGGGCGACGGCGCGGCTTATTTCTCGGCCTTCACGACGGCAGTCACGCCCAACAACGCCAACTGTTTTTCCGGTTCCACTGCGAACCACTGGTTTCAGGGAATGTACTCCGCCACCAGCCAGCATACGGGTGGTGCTCATTGCCTGATGACCGACGGGGCCGTTCGTTTCGTCAGCCAGAACATTGACGGGGGAAATTCCTCCGCTGCCCTTCCCGCAGCCACATCCACTGTTGTTAGCCCGTACGGGGTGTGGGGAGCATTGGGGACGAGAGGCAGCAGTGACACCGTCGGCGAATTCTGATGCGGTGCACGATGGTTGTTCGGGGGTCGCCCGTTCGAGGACGGGCGACCGACCCCATTTCGATTCTCCTTGTCTTGATTAGACCTCGCGCGGGTTTCAGTGAGACGTTCGTTGTGAGTGACTTCTGAAGTCTCCGATGACTTCCGGAGTATCGAGTTCCGAATGCGTTGGAAAATGTCTCCGTTCAGTCCGTGCGAGGTCCAATGTTCGAGGTGAGCCGAGTGCCGTGAGACCCCGGATTCGTCCTCGAAAAGTCCGAGGCCTCACGGCACCTGGCTGACCAAATCACGACAGTTAATAGTGTGCCGATCCTGAGCAGTTCCTACTCAAAGGGTGCCGATTGTGATTCCACGTGTGACGACCTTTGTACTCTGCCTGACACTGATCGCTGGTTGCGGCGGAGATGCCGCTGATAAGTCGCTCGCCAAGCGTCCCAAAACGTTTCCGTGCAGCGGTTCCGTCAAATTTAAAGGCCAGTCAGTGGCGCGTGCGACAGTCGTGTTTGCTCCCAATCCCGGTGGAACACCCACGAGTGTCGCCGCTTCTGCGATGACCGATGCGAGCGGCAATTTTGTTCTCAAAGCCTATCCTCCGCTGAACGGGGCCGTCCCTGGGAAGTACAGGATTTCCATCACCAAAATGGAGCCTGCGCTCCCCTCTCCTGCAGGACCGAATGCTCATGATGCTCCTCCCCCGCCTGCACCCAAATCTCTCATCCCAGAGAGCTATGCAGACCCACTCGCATCCGGACTCACGGCTGATATTCCAGACGGTGGACGGGATAACCTGCACTTTGATTTGAAGTGACCTCAGCACCAGTGCCACACCTCGAAATCAATACATCACCACAGCCAAACTTTGCCATCATTTCAACAGAGTTTTCATATGAGTCGGAATTGCGTCGTACTTGGGTATCTGCGAATTGCTTGCGTGCTTTCAGCCAAATCACCGAGTAAGTCAGGAGGTTTAGCTGGTGTGGTGACAAGTCGTTCGTATCGTCCAATTCTTTTTGCGAGATGTGGCACTAGCAGCAGCCACACAAAGTTTTCTTCACGTTGCGAGCAAATCGTGCGTGACATTGCTGGCGTGAGGGGTTGAGAGTCAGACGAGCGTGCGGTACGAGAGATGGAGATACTGTTCCGCCGCAAACGGCAACTCGCCGAAGAGAGTGGGGATGGTGAAGTGGCGGTTGCACAATCACTTCGAGGTCGAGCAGCACGTGCCACTGCGGATCGAGGTCACACCGAACGGCGGTGGTGAACACGACGAACGTGCGGTACTCGCACGGACGATCGAGTCTGACCAGTTCTACTTCCAAGACCACCGCCAAGCGAAGTTTATGCTGTTCACCTCCATCGTCGAAAACAGGTCGAGCTACGTCCGCAGCCAGGGTGACAATAGCGTGTTCGAGGTTGACGAAGAGCGACCGCTGACGGAGGCGAATCGCAAGGCCCGCGTGGTGTCCGATCAGATCGTCCGGCGGGGTCTGCGGACGGCGTGAGCGAAGCATTGGACTTTCATCGTTTGATCGCACAAAGTGCGTTGAGTGGGCATTCATGGTGAGAAATGCCCTCTGATTGTGGCACAAATTCTGCTTTCTAATCGACGAGCGGTCATTGCATTTTGTGCAAAACTCGAATTTCTTAACGGTTGGCAAGATGATGCCTCTAAAGTGACGATGCTAGGTGTATGTAAGCGACGCGTCTTTTTGCACCGCTCCGGGTTGGACTGCATCACATTGTCAAGGTTGAAGACTTCGCAAAGAATTCTATTCAAAAACTCATTTTTCTGGGTCTGAGAGGTAGATTTCACGCGAAGGATTGGTATTTTCAGCGGTGTCATCCGGTGGGCGTTCACCGGTACAGTTCCTTAGTTGTTGTTGAAGGAGATTGCCTACTGTGTCAACTTTTTTTGCAAAGTCGTCCCGTCGCCGAGCATTCACGCTCATCGAACTGCTGGTGGTGATTGCCATCATTGCAGTTTTGATTGCGTTGTTGCTCCCAGCAGTACAACAGGCCCGCGAGTCGGCCCGTCGTACTCAGTGTAAGAATCAGTTGAAGCAGTTGGGACTCGCACTCCACAACTACCACGACACGTTCATCACCACGATGCCACCTGGGTACATTTACTCGGCTGGTGTCAGTCCTGGGAGCGGTTCTGGCGTGCCGATGACGAATGGATGGGGATGGGGGACGATGTGCCTGCCATACATCGATCAATCTCCGCTCTACAACACGTTCGCAGCGGTGTCGAATAGTCCAAACATGACCAATGGACTGATCAACCCGGGAAGTGGTGCGACGACTCCAACGATTGGGTCAATCGAAAGCGTTCTCCCATCTCAGCGTTGTCCCTCTGACGCTGGTTCTGCCGCCGTGGCTGGCGGTGTCGGTGGTGCTGGCGGCCGACCGGTCGGTCGATCAAACTATATCGGTGTCGCTGGATCGGCTTTCAACGTCGCAGCCAACGGCTCGACTCCAAGTGTTGCGGGCACAACAATCTGCTCGACTGCGCCGGTTTTGGCCGCACCGGGCCCGGGTGCGACTGCGGTCGGCGGCATTGGTGGAGCCTGCACCGCGTTGGTAGGTGGCGTTGCTGCTACGTATCTGCCCCCGATTTATCAGCCTACGATGACTTCCGTTGATTACTACGGAGGTACTTTTGGTGCCAACAGCAAGCGTGGTATTCGTGACATGGCCGACGGGACCAGCAATGTCCTGATGGTTGGCGAGCGATATACGCCTATCAACGTGAACCCGCTGACCGCGCAAGTTGTCGGCGATGCCAACTGGGCAGGTGTTCCCGCCAATGGTCAAGAATGGGCAGTCTTGGGTGAGGCCACTTTCAAGATCAACGCAAACTTCACCGCACAAAACCCTCGCCCTACGACGACCGGTTTTGGCAGCATGCACACTGGTGGTGCTCAGTTCCTGATGGGCGACGGAGCCGTGCGGTTCCTCAGCGAAAACTTGGACATCAACACCTACCGGTTGATTTCCCGCGTCAATGACAGCCAACTGACCGGCGACTTCTAAGCCGATGAGTTACTGATTGTTGAGTTGGTTTCAAATGGAGCCGCATCACGGTGTGATGCGGCTCTTTTCGTTGACTTGAATCTACATTGCACAGGAGTCACTGAGGAATTCTTCAGCGGACTTTGGATTCTCGTGCCACAACTTGGAAACGGGGCTTCAATGAAATCGGATATATCCGATTTCTCCTGAGGTCTCGATTTTGAGGCGGCGGAGGTGGACGATGCTAGGGAAGGGGGCCAAGGTCAGGGTGACCGAGAAGCAGTTGGTGGTGTTGGAGGAATTGAGTCGTTCGCGGACGGAGGCGATGAGTACCATCCAGCGCGCGACGATTATCAGCCCGTTGAAAAATGGAATTGAGGTAGCCCACAGCGTGAGCGAGAGGTGTATTTCTCAAAAGTTTCACACCACCACCGTCCCTCGCTCACGCTGCGGGCTACTTTTTCAACGGGCTGCTAAGCCAAACAAACTCGCCATCTGATGAATCACTGTTTCCACGGTATGGCACGAGGGTAGTGCCTTACTCAGTTGGGAGCTTATCCAAGTCTTGCATATGCGGGCGAGGCCGTCCAAAACACATCGAAACACGGTCACGAAAAGCTCCCGCAATTGAGAGACACTACGCTAGGAGGGTGGCGGAGGGATATCACTCTGCTATCCCTCACGTTGTCGATCGGGCACGCACTGAGGCAAGGGAACCACACTTCATGCGACACAAACGAGAGTTGTCTCACATACTCTACTTGGCATTTTTTCTGCTCTTGTTCTCGAAGTGCCTCGTGTCCTTGGCCGAGGATCGTGTCGTGATTCAGTTGCCGGGAAAGAGTCGATTGCCGCTGACCGGCATTATTGAAGACTACACGGGGCGCGAGTTGACGATCCACGTGCGAACAGGCGACAGCCTGCGTCGCTATGCACGAGCGGAGGTCGTCGAAGTTCAGACCGCTTACACTGCACATCACGAGCAGGGGCGACAACTCCTAGCCAACGGCCAAACGGACGAAGCGACTGTCGAATTGAACGCGGCGTTGAAGGTCGAAGACCGCGCGTGGGTCCGCCGTGAAATCTTGGCGTTGCTTGTGAGGTCTGCCTTGTGGAATGCCGACTACCGCGCGGCAGTCACTCGATTCCTGCCGATCACAGATTCTGACCCCGAGACGTTTCATTTCAATGTCGCGCCGCTCGCATGGACGGACGAGCCTCCCCCCGCAGACGTTCGGATCGAAGCGAAGTCTTGGCTGGCGGAACGTTCGGCCGTATCGAAACTGTTCGGCGCAAGTCATCTGCTGTTTGACCCCACTTCGTCCGACACCGCGGCTGCGGCCCTCCGGTCGCTCTCACGTGAGTCCGATGTTCGTGTGCAGCGGCTCGCTCAGATGCAACTCTGGCGACAGCGAATGCAGTCGGGAACGGCCACATCCGGTGAGTTGACTCGTTGGGAAGCGGCTATCGAACAACTCCCCTCTGAACTGCGAGCGGGGGGCTACTTCGTCCTCGGTCAAACCTACCTCAAGCAGCGACAACCCGAACGCGCGGCCACGGCGCTGCTCTGGCTGCCGCTCGTCTACGATGCCGATCGCCACCTCGCGGCTCGCGCCTGCTTCCTCGCCGCCGAGCAACTCGCGTCGCTGGGAGATCGGCCTCAAGCAACCAACCTGTTCAGTGAAGCCGTCTTCCGTTTCGGCGACACACCGTGGGGACCGCAGGCCGAAACAAAATGGAAGCTGCTTCGAGGCGAAACAAGAACTCCTTGAGAGACGATGAAAGCACTCGATCGGACAGACGAACTACGAACGTCTTTGCTCGCTGCACGAGTCGTGCGGTTGCACGAGACTGCTCCACGGAGGAATATCTCCTCCCAACGACCAACCTGTTGACTAAGTGGCAATGGCACTTGCTTTAGAAGCTCGCAGCGTCAGTAAGGGCGTGAGACTCCCTAGCAACGTGCGAACTTCCTTGCTGACGCCACGGGTTACACTCCTAGAGCAAATGCCATTCGGCTACGGGTGGCCATCTCTCGTCAGTCCCAAAATTGAATTTCAAAACGACAAGGCTTGCACCATGCACGATCTGGGACTCGAACAACACGGGCTGCGTGAGACGACTCGCCGGCACTTCCTCCACGATTGTCGTGTCGGCTTGGGAGCGATGGCACTCGGTTCGTTGCTGACAGAAGGACGAAATGCTTCCGCTGAGACACCGCCATCGGGGTTTAATCCCGGCAGTCGTGGACTGCATCACGCCGCGAAGGCCAAGTCGGTCATCTTCCTCTTCATGGCGGGCGGTCCCAGCCAACTCGACCTGTTCGATGACAAACCGAAACTCCGCGAGTTGCATGGCCAAGTGATCCCCGAGTCGTACGTCAAAGGAAAGCGATTCGCGTTCATCAAGCCCGATGCCAAGTTACTCGGAACGGCTCGCAAGTTTGCTCAGCATGGCGAATCGGGAGCTGCGATCAGTGAGTTGTTGCCGCACCTCGCGACAGTTAGCGACGATATCTGTCTCATCAAGTCGATGGCGACGGATGTCTTCAATCATGGGCCGGCCAAATTGTTCGTGAACACCGGCTCGCCACAGTTCATGGGTCGCCCGAGCATGGGAGCGTGGGCGACTTATGGTCTCGGCAGTGAGTCTCAAAACCTGCCTGGTTTCGTCGTGTTGCAGTCGGGTCCGCGCGGTCCGCGCGGCGGGGCACCGCTCTGGGCGAGCGGCTTCCTGCCGACAAACTTTCAAGGCGTGCCACTTCGATCGGGAAAGGAGCCGATCCTCAATCTCGCCAACCCGGCGGGAGTTGATCACGCACGGCAGCGAGAATTTGTAACAGCAGTCAACGACCTGAACAGCCTCCGCCACGAAGCGACTTCGGACCCCGAGATCGCGACACGCATCGCCTCGTACGAGATGGCCTATCGGATGCAAACCAGTGCCCCCGAACTAATGAATTTGCAGAGCGAGACCAAGGAGACGCTCGATCTGTACGGAGCCGAACCGGGGAAGCATTCGTTTGCCAACAACTGCTTGCTCGCGCGGCGGCTGGTCGAACGGGGCGTACGCTTCGTTCAGCTTTATCACACTGACTGGGATCACCACGGCAACGCGGGTTTCGAGTTGGGCAAGTCGCTCGAAGAACGCTGCCGTGAAACCGATCAAGGCTGCGCAGCCCTTATCAAAGACCTCAAGCAACGCGGCTTGTTAGACCAGACATTGATCGTGTGGGGCGGTGAGTTCGGTCGCACGCCGCAAGGCGAAGATCGTGAGAAGTTACTCGGCCGCGATCACCACATCGAAGCCTACACCATGTGGCTGGCAGGAGCGGGCGTGAGAACGGGCCAGACGATCGGTTCCACCGACGAAATCGGCTACTATACGACCGCAGACAAGGTTCACGTCCACGATCTGCAGGCCACGATCCTGCACCTGCTCGGGATCGATCACCTCAAGCTGACCTACAAATTCCAAGGCCGCAACTTCCGCCTGACAGATGTCCACGGCAACGTCGTGCCGAAGCTGTTGTCGTGACCACCCGCCCTCGCGACATGCGCCGCTCTTCATCCTCGCGTCACACGACTCGCCATGGCAACGGCTCATCCTTCAAGGCCGCGAAGAGGTTTTCCACTGTCATCTCGATCATGCGCTGGCGCGTGCGGTTCGATGCGCTGCCGAGGTGCGGGGTGATGACGAGGTTGTCGAGTTCCAGCAGCGGATGATCGCGTGGCAAAGGCTCCGGTGCGGTAACATCAATTGCCGCAGCCGCGATGCGCCGCGACTTGAGCGCAGCCAAGAGCGCGTCGTGATTCACAACCGGTCCCCGAGCGACGTTGATCAATATCCCCGTCGGCTTCATCAGCGAAAATTCTCGCGCACCGATCAGATTCGTCGTTTCGGCAGTCAGCGGGCAGTTGAGCGTCACGAAGTCACTCGCTGCCAATAGCTCATCGAGCGGCAGATATGTGACCCCCAGTTCTCGCTCGGCCTCTGCATCGCGTCGCCGGTTGTGATAGACGACGCGCATGTCGAACGCCCTCGCTCGGCGTGCCACTTGCTTGCCGATGCGGCCTAGCCCCACAATCCCCAACGTGCTGCCAGTCACTTCGTAACCGATCAGCTTCGACGGATCGTAGTGCGTGAACTCAGGAGACCTCGCGAACGTGTCTCCGATCACCACGTTGCGAGCTGCCGCCAGCAACAACGCGAAAGTCATGTCCGCCGTGGAGGCATCGAGGCAGCCGGGTGTATTACCGACTGCGATGCCGCGCTGACGCGCCGCATCGCAGTCGATGTGATCCACGCCGACACCATGATTGCTGACCACTTTCAGATTCGGTGCCCGATCCATCAACGGACCATCGACGTGCGGATGGCCATACGTAATGAACGCGACTGCACGTTTTAATGCCTCGGACTGCGGGCCATCATCCCATTCCAAGACTTCAATCGTCGGGCCAAGCAACTCAATCAACAGCGGCGGCAAACCGTCGCCCATCACGGGAACACATATTTCTGACATGGCAGGGAAACCTTCACAAGAAAACCCGTTCCACCAGTATTGAGTTCATCATCCACCTGAATAGGCAGACTGAGTGGTATCACGGAAAGCAGTTCAGGCTGAGCAGCCCGCTGAAACATGGGTCAAGTCGGGGATTTGAAGTCACTCGTAGTGTGAGCGAGGGACGTGTTTCTCGAAAGTTTCAAACCACCACCGTCCCTCGCTCACGCTACGGGTGACTATATCAACCGGCTGTTAACAGCCGGTTGAAACTCCCCTCCCTTTGGCGGGCGCGTTACTAATCTACGCCGCGTTGTTTTTGGGTGCGAGTCGGGAGGGATGGCGAGTCGATGGGACGGGGAGCTGCAGTGGAGATGTTTGTGCTCACGCTCGAACTGGCGGCCCGGCCGACGCAGGTGTTTTACGAACGGCTCAACCGGATGCTGCACGACGGTCAGTTCGACGCCTAGCTGGAGGCACTGTGTGCCGGTGCCGACTTCTACGCCGCAGGTGGTCGGCTGTCGATTGCGCCGGGCGCGTACTTTCGGATGCTGTTCATCGGCTACTTCGAGGCCATTGAGTCGCAGCGCGGGATCGCCTGGCGGTGTCAGGAACGTCTGTCACTGCGGACTTTTCTGAAGTTCTCTCTGAACGAGGCGACGCCCGATCACTTCAGTCTCTCGAAGATTGGCGACCGATTGCCGCTGGAGGTGTGTGAAGTGTTCTTCGCCTTCGTGCTGAGGCTGGTCGATGAACACGGTCTGCTGAAGGGCAAGACGGTCGGCGTGGACTCGACGCTGCTGAAGGATGGCGACGCCCGCATCATGAAGATGAAAGACGGCAGCACGTATCTGGCCCTGCATTCATTACGGAAGACAGGGGCGGAGAACGTGATCGAACTGGAGACCGGCCCGATCCTCGCGGCCGAGATCACGCCGGCCAACCGCGCGGATTCGGCCACGTTCATCGACACGCTCGATGTCATTGAACGTCTTGCCATCTCACGATTCGTTGCCCGTTCCGAGCGACAGCTCGAACAAACCGCCGATGTCGGCTGGATGTGCCCATCGCCACCGTGATCGACATCACCGGCAAAGACCGCGTGCAAGAGGCCGTGGCCGACAAGGGCTACGGCAAGTTGGAAACGCTGTCGGACTGTACCGACCGAGACCTCGCCACGTCCTTCTCCGAACCCAAAGTCCACAACCAGCGATGCTGGGACGACAAGCCCGACGCAGGGAAGTCCGCCTTCGACGCCAACCACGAACACGTCACGAGCGACCTCGACAAACAACTCTAAGGGTCTGTGCGTTTATTACGTCCGAGAGTTCTTGGGAGTGATGGAGTAGTTCCATTGGGGGCAGATGTTGTGGCGTTGAAGTTGGAGGCTTTTGAATTCGGGG
>JAYTXB010000356.1:0-7107 GCA_043743205.1 Schlesneria sp. | reverse complement strand
CGAACGTCCGCTCGACCTGACTGATCTTCGCACTGAGATCAGGCAGGTCTTCGAGTTTCATCCGTTCGCGGGCGAAGATCAGCAGGTTTTGAAGTTCGGCCTCGCGCTCGGGGACCAACGTCGCAGGAAGATCGAACTCGTTGTAGGTCAGCCGCGACAGCAGGTCCAATCCCGCGCCGCCCCCTTCCAGAATGAGTTGATTGATCAGCAAATCGCGCAGCGTCAGACCGACGATCTCTTCGAGCAGCGGCTCGTTCTCCGTGCCAAACAGATTGATTTCGCGGCAGACATCCTCAATGTTTCGTTCGAGCAGCACGATCGTGTCGGCATCGCTCGTCCGTTCATTCTCGATCTCGTACAGGTCGAGTCGTTCGAGCAACTTCTTGTGAACTCGCTGATTCAAATCACCCATGATCGACCGCAGATGAGCCTCCATTGCGGAGAGGCTGATGGCGGACGCTTCATCCGATTCAAACGTCAGCGAGAAGGGCCAGATGCGAACGGTCTCGCCCGCCTTGAACAGCACTGAGTTGCCGCCGAGCACTTCCTGCTCGCCCACGAGGCACCCGTTGACACCGACGTTCTCCAGCTTGAGTTGCCCGTTCTCGCGCGTCACCACGGCATGTCGCTTCGAGACCAGCGGGCTTTGCAGCACGATGGTGTTACCCGGATCGCGGCCGATCCGAATCTCGGGCGAGTCCGATTCGATGAGGACGCGTTTCGCTTCGTGAACCTTGTTGAACCAGATTTTCATGACGAGCCGAACGACGGATGGAAAGAACAGAAGGGCCGACAAATAACCGATGTGGCCGCGTCCACCCAAAAGAAGAAACTCTCTATGCTTGGCGAATCGGACAACGGCAGATCAATTCCAAGCGATGGCCAGCGCGGGAACGCGACACGAGAGTCGCGACCACGGCGGCAGACGATACCGGCGCAGTCCGCGACTGCCTACGTTGTCGAGCCGATTCGAGTGGCGCGAGTGATTCTCATGCAGCACACTCCCGGTCTTGGGATTGCTATCCCTCGGGCGGTCACAACCTGCAGGTCTCTACTTTGGGATTTGCTGAATCGACCGGATTCCAGGTGTGAAGCTCTGGAGGGAGACCCGTCTTGGCTTTATCGCGTTGGGGCAAATACCGGTCGCATTCACACACCTGCGATCCGGTAAAGTCCGGTGATTTGCGTCATGCGGCGCGCGGCAACGAGCGCGAGATTTTGGCAGGCTTGTTGAGCAGCTCGGTTGCCTTGACCACCACGGCTGCCGCATCGAGGCCATAGATACTTCTCAAGTAACTTTGGCTGCCAACCACGGACGAGAATCCCTGACGCAAACCAATCCGATGGAAGAATCGCGGCGCATAACCGGCTTCTAGGAGTGACTCGGCCGCTGCTCCTCCCAGTCCGCCATCGACCGAATGCTCTTCGAGTGTCAACAGCCCACCCGTTTCAGTGGCTGCCGCAATGAGGGCTTCCGTATCCAACGGCTTGATCGTATGGAAGCTCAAGACCCGACAACTCACGCCCACTTGTGCGAGCGATGCCGCAGCCTTTAAAGCTTCTTCGGCGATGCCACCTGTCACAGCAATGGTCAGGTCGCTCCCCTCACACAGTCGGCGCGCTTTCCCAACCTGATAGACCTCGCCAGGCAACTGGGTCGAACCGGCCGATGATCGATCCAGACGCAAGTAACAAGTCCCTTCAAGACCGCTCATGGCCTGAGTCGCCTCGGCGGCTTCCCAGTCGTCGCACGGGGAGAAGACCTTCAGTCCCGGTAGCGAACGCATGATTGCCAAATCTTCGGTTGCGTGGTGAGAGATGCCAAGCGCTCCGTAACTGAAGCCGCCTCCCACCGCGACGACATTCACTTTGGCACCGTGGTATGAGGCGTCATTGCGAATCTGTTCCAAACACCGCATGAACGCGAAGTTGGCAATGGAATAGGTATAGACGATGCGTCCTTCCAGCGCGAGGCCCGTGCCCACGCCGATCATGTTCTGCTCGGCAATCCCGACGTTCAAAAACTGCCTCGGAAACCGACGCTGATAGTCGTTGAAAACGCCGAATCCAAGATCGCCAGTGATCAGCATGATCCTGGGATCGCGTTCCGCCAAATGGCTGAGCCGTTCGATAAAAGAATCTCTCATGCGCAGGCCTCCAGTTCGAGCAGAGCGGCGTCAAACTCAGCGCCACGCGCCGTCCGATAGTGCCAGAGCACGGTATTCTCCATGAAGCTGACTCCCTTACCCTTTGTCGTGTGAGCAATGACGACCGAGGGCAGGTCAGCTTGGGATGGAAGCGAGGCAAAGGTTGCCCGCAGCGCATCGTGATCGTGGCCATCCACCTCGTGAACACTCCAACCAAAGTCGCGCCACTTGTCGGCAAACGGTTCGAGGCCCAGCGTCTCGGCAACCGGCCCCAAACTCTGAATCTTGTTGTAGTCGATAATTGCGACGAGGTTGCTCAGTTTGTGATGAGCCGCGAACAAGATCGCTTCCCAGTTCGAGCCTTCGTCGCACTCGCCATCGCTCAGCAGGACAACTACTCGATGCCCGCGCGCGTCGAGCTTGGCCCCGTAGGCCATTCCCGCCCCCACCGATAGCCCGTGACCGAGCGATCCCGTCGAAAGTTCCACGCCAGGAATTCCCTTATGCGACACGTGGCCACTCAAGTCCGAACCATCCTGATAATGCGTCGCCAGCTTTTCGACCGGGAAGAAGCCGGTCTCGGCTAGCGTGGCGTAGACCGCTGCTCCCGCGTGGCCCTTGCTGAGAATAAAGCGATCACGGTCGGCCCATTTCGGTCGCGTCGGATCGAATTTCAGAACGCCTCCATACAGCACGGCCAAGATGTCGGCCATCGAGAGCGCAGACCCCACATGCGAGCTGCCGCCACGGCTCGTCATTTCAAGACTGTGAATCCGAATGCGGCGTGCAAGATCCCGCGTATCCATGAGGTCTCTCCTGAGATGATCTCCATTGGGGGACCGGCTCAATGTGGGTACGAATAACGGCTGTGCTGAGATCATCAGTCAATGACGGCGTAACTGATGTACGGATCCCATTCGATACGTTCGAGCTTGAGTCGATTCATGCCGACAGTGTTGAGGATTGCCTGCGTCTCACCGGGCCAGATCGGGTTGTCGAGTTCATCGAAAGCGATGATCGACCCCTTGGGCATTCGCGGCAAGAAATGCTCGATGGCGACCTTGGTTGGCTCATACAAATCAAAATCGAGGAACAGCAGGCTGACAACCAGATGCGGATGCTCTTCGATGAACTTGGGAATGGTCTTGGTCGCGTCGCCCGCAAACAGGTGAGCCTTATCGATATGGCCAAGAAATCGATCCTTGTCGTACTGCACGACTAGCGCTTCGAGCTCCTCCTTGGAACTCGCTCGCAGTTCACCCTCAACGGGTTGGGCAACTGAACTCGCGTCTTTTGATGCGATCGAAGGAAAGCCATCGAAAGAATCAAATCCATAGATTCGGCGTGTCAGGTTTTCCGGCTCAAGAATCGTGCTGAGCTTGCACCAGCTCATGAAGCCGAAGCCGCGAAACACACCGCATTCCACGATCGAGCCTTTCGTGTGCAAGACCTTTTTGAAGATCTCATACAGGGCCAGAAACCGCTTGAGGTGCTGCCGCCGAACGTACCTCGGAAACGTCTCCAACTTGGCTTCCACACTGTCGGAACTCGCCTCAAAAATGGCAGCATTGGCAGCGCCGACTTCCAATTCGGCCGCTGTACGAAACGCTTTCATAGGCCTTTGATTCCTTCCAAGGGCTGATCGAATTCAGAACCATTCACCATCGTAGAAAACTGAGTACGGATGAGCCGCAAAACGGGGCACGCGGCCCGTTCGATCGGCATCAGGCGACGCATTCACGCTGCGCGGGTTTGTGATGAACGTACGGCAGCATAAAACTCCCGCACACTGTCGCAAACATAAACCGCGTCTTCGTTGGTCATCGAAGTATTCATCGGCAGCATCAACAGTCGCTTGAACATTTGTTCGGTATACGGAAGCGAGCATTTGAAGCCGAGACCTTGGAACTGATGCACGGCCTTGCCGCCCCATTGCAGAATCGTGCCGATGCCGCGCGACTTCAGGCTCTCACGCAAGTCGTCGCGCAAGTCGGCTTCGATTTCGTAATTTTGGAAGATATCGAAATGTCGTGGGTCGGAATCGGGAGCGGGCGGCAGCGTGAGTTGCGACATGGAACCGAGCTCTCGCTGATAGATCGACGCGATCTCGCGCCGACGGGCGATCGCTTGCTCGTAGGTATTCAGCTTGTGGTTGAGGATCGCCGCCTGCAGATTGTCGAGGCGTGAGTTGAGTCCCCACGCGATGACTTCACCTGAGTCGTCACGACCGTGATCTCGCAGCGCTTTGATTTTGCGGAAGATTTCGTCGTCATTCGTGATGACGCAACCACCGTCGCCGAAGCAACCCAGCGTCTTCGCCGGATAAAAGCTGATACACGCGGCAACGCCAAATGTCCCCGCATGCTTGCCGTTGAAGCGAGACCCCAATGCCTGAGCCGCGTCTTCAAAAATCATCAGTCCATGCTTGTCGGCAATCGCCTGAATGGCGTCCATGTCAGCCGTCCGACCATTCAATTGCGTCGGCATGATGGCCTTGGTGCGTGGTGTAATCGCGGCCTCAATCGCCGTCGGATCCATGACATGATCCCAGCCGGTTTCCACAGCGACCGGGGTTCCACCGGCATAGGCCACGGACGCGGCCGTGGCCACCATCGTGTGCGAACAGAAGATCACTTCATCACCCGCTCCGATTCCGGCGGCACGCAGCGCGAGGTGCAAAGCGTCCGTCGCATTGGCCATGCCCAGCACATGCTTCGCACCAACGTATTTGGCAATTCGATCCTCAAACTCAACTAACTCCTTCTGCTGAATGAAGGCGCCGCGCCGACCGACCTCTGTAAAGATTGAGACCCACTCGGCTTCCTCGTCTCTGAAGATCGAGGGATAGTTGAAGAACGGCACAGTGCGCGTTGTTGGAGTGCTGCTCATGTTTGCGGCTTTCTTTGAGGAAATGACATCTGAGGTTGGATCGGTGAATCTTCGCTCACGATCTGCGGTGCTTTCACAGGCAAGATTTCACGCGGCGAGAGCTTGCTCCTGGGCTTCCAACTGACCCACGGCGTAGATCACTTCAAAGTTATCGACCGTCGGATTTGAGGTGACTGAGACCAATGCGGTCGCTTCCGGCAACTGTTCGCCGAGTGTTTGGGGCAGCGGTTGCAACTTGCCGAAGACCAGTCGCTTGAAGACGGCCTTCCACCACATGGTCTTGGGAATGAGCTGGTGGCGCACCGCGAATTGCCGAACAGCGTGTCTGGCTCGTCCGGCGAGGCCACTGGGGGCGATGGGAAAGCCAGCGAGAACACTGGGGCGGAATCCGTGACGCTTGAGAATCTGACTCAATTCACCCGCCGAAAAGTAGCGTTTGCTAAACGGACTCCGATTGAAGTCGGGTCGCTCACAGTTGGCCGAGCAAATCAGGATCGTCCCACCCGGTCGGAGTACGCGCTTCGCCTCCGCCAAAAATGCGTCTGGATCGGACAGGTAATAAACGGCTTCGAGAAGCAAGACGACATCGAACGACGCCGATTGGAATGGCAATGCCTGAGCGTCGAGTTGCAGGACTTCGATCTCGTCAGCGACGTGACGACGAGCTAGCTCGACAAGCTGGGGATCGCAATCGCCTCCGACAACCCGCCGAGCGCGCGTGGCGAGATGTCCGAGACCAATCCCAGACCCACAAGCCAGCTCCAAAACATCCTTGCCCGCCGCGAGTTCACCCGCCAGGCGATACCGCGTATGCAGCATCGCAATCTGGGCGCGTGATGCTCCCGTGCCAGGCGTCTCAGTGACCGAGACGAAGCTATCTGCCACTGGTGCCGAGACGCTACCGGGAGGTGGAAACGCCGCGAGTTCGCGTGGCATCCCGCTCTTACTGACGATGCGTTGCAGGGTGTAGAGAATGATCTTCAAGTCGATCCAGAGGCCGTGTTGGCGGACGTACATCAACTGCAATCGCGACTTGGTCGGATGGATGACTTCGTCATAGGCTTTGTCAGGATCGGGGTACAGCGCGAGGATCGCACCTTCGTCCGAGTTCCAGATGGAAGCCCAGTCCGTGATCCCCGGACGAACGCTGAGAATGTCGCGCTCTTCCCCCGTGAATCGTTCGGCGTAATCGACGACTTGGGGACGAGGCCCCACCAAGCTCATGTCGCCCCAGACCACGTTGAGCAACTGCGGAA
This sequence comes from Schlesneria sp., assembly GCA_043743205.1. Taxonomy (GTDB): domain Bacteria; phylum Planctomycetota; class Planctomycetia; order Planctomycetales; family Planctomycetaceae; genus Schlesneria. The sequence continues at coordinate 815 of JAYTXB010000356.1, read as the reverse complement.
GTTCATCGAACTTGAACTTCCGCATCCAGTGGCCCACGGATGTGATGCGGGGATCGCGATCGCTGGTTGAGGAACCACCAACCTGATCGGCATTCACGACCATCGTCCGAAATTTGAAGATGTGAAATGGCTTGTAGTCGCGACCAGCACGCCGTCCGCGATAGAACACCGGACCGGCTGAAGTCGCCTTGATCACGATCGCCAGCAGGCACAACAGCGGAGCGAAGACCAGAAGTCCACAAGTGGCGGACACGACATCGAAAATTCGTTTGCTCATCTTGCTCCATCCTTGGAGTGCGATTGACAGAAACGGTGTTGAGGCGCTACGGATGGCGAACGAACCAAGTTGTTGGCGCGAGTTGAGTCGCTTGAACATCAACGACCACGCTACCCGTAAGTAGCTATCGAATCGCGGCGAAATCTAAGAGGGTAGCATGTACCCGTCAATAGGGATTCAACCAACACAACGATCAGCCACACAACTCAAATGTGCTCTTGTTCGGAAATGTGTCGCCCATTGTCACGTGAGGAATAAGCCACTCCTGTCCTTGCCGCGCGCTTGTTAGGACGCATTGCTTCATGGTCTCTGCCGCGCAGTGTTAGCTCGGAAGGTTGCCGGAATTATTCAACAGCAGCAGACGTTGGCCGTTACCCCAGAAGAGTTTTGGGAGCGTATCGGCGAGTCGGGGCTGTTTCAGTCAGGCCGAACTAAGAGGCTGTGCGTTTATTACGTCCGAGAGTTCTTGGGAGTGATGGAGTAGTTCCATTGGGGGCAGATGTTGTGGCGTTGAAGTTGGAGGCTTTTGAATTCGGGG
>JAYTXB010000355.1:0-8431 GCA_043743205.1 Schlesneria sp. | reverse complement strand
CGCACGCCGTAAGGCTGCGGGTTCTTGATCGCCGCAGGAAACCCGCAGCCTTACGGCATGCGGCTCGCCTAAAACACATCACTCGTCGCCGCGCGAGGTATATCTGAATATCGAGGTGATCGGGGTGCCGTGAGGCCCCGGGCTCTTTGCCGAAAAGTCCGGGGCCTCACGGCATCCGGCTCACCAAACTCCGACAGTGATTGATGCGCCGCTCCTCAGGAGTGGTCTCCACCAGAGCGAGAAGCCTTTTCGCGCAGAACGCTAATGACGACTCGGGACTGTTCCAGATTTTCGTTCGTACTTCATTCGGGAGACATGCGCGATGTTCGCTCAAGAGGCCACGCTGCTCAGGTTCATGTTCGGTTATCTCCAGAACCTGCTCGCCGATTGGGATGAGAGCGTCTGGACGACGCCCGTGGCGGGAGCCGCCAATCCCCCGGCGCATGTGGTCGGCCACTTGGCCATGTCGCTCGATCTGGCGTTGAATCTGTTAGGCCGACCGTCGCTTTGTCCCACCGAATGGCACACCAACTTTGGACCGAAAGCCGATCCGACGCAGGTCTCGATCGCGTACCCGACGAAAGGCCAGTACATCGAGGCCATGGCGCGTTGTGTCGAGGCCATTGTCGAAGCGGCCCAAATGCCTGACCTCAACGCGATGGCGGCTCCACAGTCGTTCAAATTCTTCGTCAACACGCCGATCAAAACCGTGGGGGACTGCGTCGCGCTGCTGATGACCACGCACTTCTCGTTTCACATCGGGCAGCTTTCGCTGATGAGACGCATCAACGGGAAGCCCCCGCTATTTTGAGATTCCACAACGTTTACTCCAGTCCGTTCAGCTCACTCACGTCAATTGGAACTCGCTCGTTCATGTTTAGATCGTTCTGCTCATCGCTCGCTCTTGTGAGTCTCTTGATCTCTCTGACAACGACACGGCTCATCGCACAGGAGGTCGCCGTTGCTCGACCCAAGCCGCTGAAGGTGATGCTCATTCTGGGCGGCTGCTGCCATGACTACGCCAAGCAGAAGGAGATCCTCAAGAAGGGGATTGAAGCTCGCATCATGGCCGAGGTGACGATTGTTTACTCACTCGACAAAAGCACCAAGGCGCGGTTCGAGATCTACGACAACCCCGATTGGGCGAAGGGGTATGACGTTGTCATCCACGACGAATGCTCGGCCGATGTGACCGAGATGCCGTATGTGATGAACATCCTCAACGCGCACAAGAATGGTGTCCCGGCGATCAACCTCCATTGTGCGATGCACTGCTATCGCACAGGGACGAATGATTGGTTCGAATTCCTCGGGTTGCAGTCGTCCAGCCACGGACCGCAGCAGCCGATCGACATCGCCTTTGTCGCGCCCGAGCATCCGATTGTGAAGGGTTTGAGCGGCGTCAGTAATTCGTTCGCGAAGCGACTCGAAAACTGGACCACGATCAACGAGGAGCTGTACAACAATTTGAAGCTGTTCGACACCGCCAAGCCAATCGCGCGCGGAATACAGGATATCGGCAACCGCGTCGATGATTTCATCGTCGCGTGGGTGAACGAGTACGGACCGCAGAAGACACGCGTCTTCTGCACGACACTGGGCCACAACAACGAGACAGTCGGCGACCCTCGGTATCTGGACATGCTCTGCCGCGCGTTGCTCTGGTCGTGCGACAAGCTTTCGCCCGAGTACCAGCAGCCGTTCGCCGTTGCCAGGAAAGAACTGGTGCCGGTCAACATCGCGAGGGGGAAAAAAGCGACGGCCTCCGCATCGCAAGACGGTCACCCACCAGAACACGCCGTGGACGGGAAAGAGGAGACACGCTGGTGTTCGCCCAACAACGACGCGGGACAGTGGTGGCAGGTCGATCTGGGCGAGCCACAGGAACTGACGGGCATCGAAATCCAATGGGAGTCCGACGCGAACTACCGCTACAAGGTCGAAGGTTCGGCGGACGAGAAAACGTGGCAAATGCTCTCCGATCTGACGAAGAGCGATTCGCAAGAGCAGACACAAACGTTGAAGTTCACGGCACAGGGGATGCGCTACGTTCGCCTCACCACGACGCAGCTAACGCCCGGACACTGGGGGAGCTTCTTTGAGTTTGCTGTCCACGGCACGAAGTTCGAGGAACGAACGGTCTCGGGTGGCAGCGATCTCAAGCCACGCAACATCAAAGGCACGGGCCTGTTGTCGGGGATCAAGGCTCCGCCCGGCTTTGAAGTGACGCTGTTCGCCGCGCCGCCCGACGTGAACTATCCGACGTGCTTGGCCACGTCACCCGATGGCACGGTCTACGTGGGCGTCGATGAAAACGGATCGATCGACCGCAAGGAAGGTCGAGGCAAGATCGTCCGTTGTCGAGACACCGACGGTGACGGCAAGGCCGATGAGTTCCAGACGTTCGCCAAGATCGACAGCCCACGCGGGATCGTGGTTTCTTCCGTAGGATGGGCTTCCAGCCCGTCCTCGTCTTCAGGTGGCAACGGAAAGATAAAGGACGAAGAGGGACGGGCTGGAAGCCCATCCTACAAAACGTCGCTCATCGTCCTCGCTCCTCCGAATCTGTATGCATTCCACGACGACAACGGCGATGGCGAGAGTGACCGAACCGAGACGCTGGTCAACGGAATTGGCTTCGATCTCAAGTTTCGAGGGGCCGATCACACGACGAATGGGATTCAGGTCGGCATCGACGGTTGGATCTATGTCGCGGTCGGCGACTATGGCTTCATCAAGGCCACCGGTGCGGATGGTCACGAGCTGGCATATCGCGGCGGCGGAATTGTCCGTTGCCGACCGGATGGCTCCGAGTTGGAAGTCGTCTCACGGGGGCAGCGGAACATTTACGACGTGGCCATCAGCCCGGAACTCGACCTGTTCACGCGAGACAACACAAACGATGGCGGCGGCTGGAACGTGCGACTCAGCCACGTCCCGCACGGTGGCCACATGGGCTATCCGTCGCTGTTCATCAACTTCCCGGACGAGATCATTCCGCCGATGGCCGACTACGGCGGCGGCTCACCGTGCGGCTCGCTTTTCATAGATGAACCGACTCTGCCGGAGGGGCTTGGCACGTCGCTCTACACCTGTGACTGGGGCCGCAGCATCGTCTATCGGCATCCGCTGACGAAGCACGGCGCGGGCTTCACGGCGGAACAAGAGCCGTTCGTCGAACTGCCTCGACCGACCGACATGGACATCGACGCGAGCGGCAATATTTACATCAGCAGTTGGCGCGACGGCGGCTTCAATTTCAGCAAGCCTGAGGTTGGGTATGTCGTGAAGGTCCGTCCGCCCGCAGTGTTGCAACAGGTTCGTGATGAGCCGCTTCAAGGTAGCCCTGTCGCTCCGCGACAGGAAGCGCGAGTGCCGCGCGACTCCCGATCCGAAGCTGCCCTCGCAAACAACACCGATGGTGCATCGCGTCTCCTGTCGCGGAGCGACAGGGCTACCTTAGAGCGAGGCGAGCAACATCGTGACGACCTACTCAAGTCGCTCGCCTCCGCCAGTCACATTGCACGCCTGAACGCTCAGCGAGACATCCTCGCGCGGGGCGAGTCGCCTGAAGTCGTGAGCGGCCTCGAACGACTCGCCGCGTCTAATTCTTCGGTCGCTGTGCGAGTCGCGGCGATCTTCACGCTCAAGCAGTTGCTGGGTGAGAAGTCTCATCCGACGCTCGTGAAGCTGGCGAAAGACGCTTCGATCCGCGAACAGGCCTTGCGAGCATTGGCCGACCGAACAACGCAGCTTGGCAACACGCCCATTGTCCAAACCGGAGCGGTCGATGTTCGGCGCGGGTCTCCTGACCCCGCCGAAACGGACGACCGCAGGTCTCCTCTTCAAACCGGCGATAAGTCCATCGAACCAAAGCAGAAAGACGTTGGAGACCTGCGGTCGGGCAATCGGCGGGGTCAGGAGACCCGCGCCGAACTTGCGCCGTTGATTGAAGCCTTGTCCGACGGAAACGCTCGCGTCCGGTTGCAGGCGGTGCGAGGTCTCGGTCGGTTCGGCAAGCTTTCCAACGAGACGCTGGTGAAGATCGTGCCGCTGACAGTGGATGCCGATCCGGTGGTGGCTCACGTCGCGATCGACAGTCTTGTTCGATTGAATGCGGGTCAGGTTTGTCTGGCGGCTCTTGACGCGACGCCGTTTGAACAGCGCCTCGGTGCGGCGGCGGTCCTCAAGCATCTGCACGATCCGGCTGTCGTGGCGGGACTGATCGACTGGCTTGGTCGCCCGATCACGCCGATGCCCGATGGTCCGACGAGTCAGGCGATCACTTACGGCACAACGCGGTCTCTGGTTCTCGCGGCGTTGTGCCGTCTCCATTCCAAGGAAGGGGAATACACCGGAGACTGGTGGTCCACTCGCCCCGACACGACCGGCCCGTACTACAAGCCGGTCGCGTGGTCCGAGACCGAGCGAATCACGAAGGTTCTTCAAACGGAACTGGCCAAGGGAGATGCAGGCACGGTCAAAGGGCTACTCGTCCAACTGAAGCGGCACAAGATTGAGTTGCCGGGAACGACGGAGCGGATTGTTGAGCTGGCTCATGCGGACCAGACGTTCTTCGTGCAGGCGGTTGAGTTACTCGTTCCTGGCAGTTCTGCGATGTCGGGCGATGCCGCTCGGTTCTTGGAGGTGGCCGCCACACTCGGCAAGTCGAACGCCGAGCTGCGAGTGAAAGCCCTGCGCGGCTTGCAGCGTCGCACGAGTCAGCCGGAAGTCTTGGAGATCGCCCTTCGTACGTTTGGCGAGATTGACGAGGCTGAAACGAACGCCGATGTCATCGCCGTCTGGAACGAGTTCATCCGCGAGCCGATCTTCGGAAAGCATGTTGCCAAACTCGGTCAGCAGATCGATTCGCCCGACGCCTCCGTCGCGGCGATTCCACTGGTGCGCGAGTACTTCTACGCGATCCTCATCCAGGCGGCAGACAACCCGCGCGGCGAGAAGGCGGAACGCGACGCGGCTCTCAAGATCGTCGAACGAGCGTGGTCGCAACCGGAACTCGCCATCAGCCTCCTCCGCGCGATCGGCCGGTCGAACGCCGAGTCGCAGTCATTGGCGGTGACGACGCAACTGAAGTCGGAACGCCCGGAAGTGAAAGCAGCCGCGCAGTTCGCTGCGAGGAAGTTGGAACTCGACCAGGAGCCGCCGCTCGATCCGAAGAAGCCGCTGGTCGGGAGCCTGAAGTACGACGAGATGCTCAGCGCCATCGCCGCCGTCAAGGGAGACGACAAGTACGGCAAGAAGCTCTTCGCCCGCCAGGGTTGCTCGGCATGTCACACGGTTTCGCAGAACGAACCTCCGAAGGGACCGCTGCTGCTCGACATCGCCAAGCGGTACAAAAAGGAAGAGTTGATCGAGTCGATCATGAAGCCCAGTGCCAAGTTGGCGCAAGGCTTTGAGTCTCAGTTCTTCGTCACGACGGAAGGCAAAGTCCACGACGGCTTCGTCGTCCGCGAATCGGGTGACGACGTTGAGCTGCGCACCGTGGCGGGCATTTCCATCGTGCTGAAGAAGTCGTCCATCGACGAACGCGGCAAGCGCGAAGTCTCGATCATGCCGCTCGGTCTGGTCGATAAGCTCAACGCCGACCAAGTCGCGTCACTACTAGCGTACTTGGACTCGTTGAGAGGAAAGTAACTTCTATCGCTCGGAAAGGTCGCGCTCCTGACCGAGCGAGGTATCAATGCCAAGCACTCTTCGTTCGACCACCGAAGCGGCGGTGCCCGAGCCGGGGTGAGGTGACAAGGCAGATCGACCGCAAATTTGACCACCAATCAACGACGGCACTCCGGCAAACGTGGCTCCCGTTTTGAAACCGCTGCTCTGGAAAGTACGCACCATGACCATGCAATTGATCTCCCCGCAGTCGCATCGCGGCGGCGCTTCCAGCGGGACGCAGGCCGTCCGCGCTGGCAACCTGATCTTCGTCGGCGGTCAGATGTCGTTGGACGAACAGGACCAAGTCGTCGGTTCGGACATCACCGCGCAAGCGACCAATGCGTTCGAGTCCTTGAAGCGTGTGCTGGCCGAGGCAGGGGCGACGATGGCCGATGTCGTCAAACACAATGTCTACCTCAACTGCGAAGGGGACGATGTCTGCGTTCGCAAGTTCATGAATGAACTCGACGCGGTCAGAGTCAAATACTTCTCGGCCCCTGGACCAACCACGACCGAAACGCGAGTCGGCCTAGACCGCGCAGGCGCGCTGATCCTGATTGATGCGTGGGCAGTCGTCGGAGACGACAAGCAGTTGCTGGCACCGGCAGGTCACTGGAGTTGGGACCGACCGATGCCGTTTTCGCAGGGTTGGAAGGTCGGCGAGTTGATCTTCGTCGGCGGTCAGCGATCGTTGAACGAGCGGGGCCAGCTTTTGGGATTAGGTGACATCGAAGTCCAAACCGACCATGCCTTTCGCAATCTGGACACGCTGTTGCAAGCAGCCGGTGGCGACCGGCACAGCCTGATGCGGCAGAACACTTACTTCCGCTTTTTCGGCCAGGGTCGCGAGGTCACCGAATACTGGGAGAAGATGACGAATGTTCGCCGACGCTACATGTCCGTTCCCTCAGCGGCCGGTGCCGGTCTGAGAATCACCGGATTCCCGAATGCCGAAGAACTGATTCAGGTCGAAGGGATCGGCATGCTCGGCAACAACAAACAGCGACTCCAGCCTGAGAACCACTGGGACTGGAGCATCCCGAATACGCAGTTCACTCAAGGCTGGCGGATTGGCAACTTGGCTTTCATCGGCGGTCAGATCTCGGCGGATAACAAAGCCAAGGCGGTCGGCCACGACATGGCCACGCAGACTCGCCATGTGTTCCGCTTCATCCGGAGCGTGCTGCATGAAGCGGGTCTCGACGAGAGTGACGTGGCCAAGCTGTACATCTATTACCACGCTCCCGGTGACTGGCCACAGATCAGCGAAACGGCCGCGACGATCAACGCCGTGATGCGCGAGTTCTATCCCGAACCCGGCCCCTGTTCGACCGCCATTCGAGTCTCAGGATTCGCCTTTGAAGACCTGCTGATCGAGATCGAAGCCATGGCTGTCTGCCGGGACTGACAGCCCGTCGTCGCTCTGACGCGATTCTGCGATGAGCCGACAGTCGGGACCGATTGCCTGCGCGTCACTCGAACGCGAGTTGCATTTGCACGGTGTCTGGGACGCGGGGCGGGCGGCTGCAGCGCGGAGTGCGGTGCGCGTGGGCGTCGTAGCCTTTGGACTTGAGTGTGGCGACGAACTCCTCGATGTAGCCGTGGGTGACGAGGATGTGTTGTGCTCCCGTGGCGGCGACCGCAGCGAGCAGTTCGTCGTGATCGGCGTGATCGGAGAGAGCGAAGCCGCGATGGACTCGACGCTGAGTGGGGCCATCGGGAAGCGTCATCCAGCCCGAAGCGAAGGCGGTCGAGTAGTGCCCCTTGATCGGGAAGCCCACATTCCACCGGACCGACGGAGGGAGCACGATCAGTGCTCGCGACCATTCTTCAGGCGTCACGTCTGCATCAGGCGAGCGCGTCGCGGGGAGCGGGACACCCGATCGGCGATAGAGCGAGTTCATCTCTTCGACGGCTGGGTGAGCGAAGATCGGTCCCAGCGAATGATCGAGTCCTGCCACCAGCCGCTGGGCTTTGCCGAGCGAGTACGCATACAAGAAGCAGGCTTTGTCGTGTTGCTGATTCTCGCGCCACCAGTCGTGAATCTGTGCAAACGTTTCGGCTTGCGGCTCCCAGTGATAATACGGATGGGCGAAGGTCGATTCGGTGAGGAACGTGTGACAGCGCACCGGCTCGAACGCCGCGCAGGTCACATCGGGGGCAACCTTGTAGTCACCCGAGACGACCCAGACTTCATCGCGGTATTCGACGCGAACCTGACTCGATCCGAGGATGTGTCCCGCCGGATGAAGCGAAACGTGGACACCGTTCAGATCGACGACTTGACCAAACGGTAGGCCCTCAATTTTCGCACCCGCTCCCATGCGATGCTGCAGGATGAGTCGTCCCGGTTCTGCGGTCAGGTATTGCAGCGATCCCTTCACCGCATGATCGCCGTGCGCGTGCGTAATCACCGCCTTCGCCGACGGACTCCAAGGGTCGATGTAAAAGCCACCTCGTTCACAATACAGACCCGCGTTCGTGAGTCTCAGCAGCGGCGATCCCATGTCTCTCCTTCGTGCGATCCGTTGTCGGGCAACATTCACAGGTAGGACCGGCGCATCAATCACTGTCACTGTCGGAGTTTGGTGAGCCGGGTGCCGTGAGACCCCGGACTTTTCGGCGAAGAACCCGGTGCCTCACGGCACCCGCCTCACCTAGCAGCCCGTTGAAAAACGTAGGATGGGCATCTTGCCCGTCCGATTTCCCGCAGAAAAACGACGGCCTAGAAGGCCATCCTACAGTTTTTCAACGG
>JAYTXB010000354.1:0-4937 GCA_043743205.1 Schlesneria sp. | reverse complement strand
CTCCGATTCCGAACGGCCCAAGCCGTTCCAGCCGCCGAGTGGCCCGAAGAAGCCCGAGAAAGGTCAGACCAGCAATCTGTTCTGGTTCCTGCTCGTGGTACTCGTCTTGGGGGCGATCGTCTTCGGACTGGCCAACAAATGGCGGACGAAGAAGCTGTCGTTCAGTGAGTTCAAATCGCAGGTTGCCGCCCGCGTACTCGGGCCAGCCAACGTCTATGAACTCAAAATTGGGCTCCGCGCGCTGACGTATCAGGATCAGCCGAAAGACCCCGGCAATTCCAAGGTCGTTCCCAATTTGTTTTCGGTCTCCATCGTCGGAATGCAGGGGCAGAACGAGTCCAAACTGACCGACCTGCTGGACCTGGCGGGTATCAAATGGAGCTACGAGGAACCGGTCACGCGCTGGCCGGAGATTTTGCTCACGACGGTCTTCATCCTCTTCTGCGTCGGCTCGCTGTACATGATGTTTCAGCGGGGGGGCGGTGCCGGTTCGGCGATCGCGTTCGGCCGGAGTCGCGGCAAGCTGTACGTTCAAGAAGAACTTGGCATCACGTTCAACGATGTCGCGGGGATCGACGAAGCGGTGGAAGAGTTGCGTGAGATCGTCGAGTTTCTGCGAAACCCCGGCAAGTACCAGGCGCTGGGAGGCCGCATCCCGCGCGGCGTGTTGCTGGTGGGACCGCCCGGTACGGGGAAGACGCTGCTGGCGAAAGCCGTGGCGGGAGAAGCAGGGGTGCCGTTCTTCGGTCTGTCGGGATCGGACTTCGTGGAACTGTTTGTCGGCGTGGGAGCGGCTCGCGTGCGCGACATGTTTCAACAAGCGGGGCAACGCTCCCCCTCGATCATCTTCATTGATGAGTTGGATGCGATCGGCAAGGTCCGCAGTCACGGAGCGCCCGGTGGCGGTGAAGAGCGCGATCAAACACTCAACGCGCTGCTGGTCGAGATGGATGGTTTCAGTTCCGATCAAAGCGTGATCGTCCTCGCCGCGACGAACCGGCCCGAGACGCTCGACCCCGCTTTGATGCGGCCCGGTCGGTTCGATCGCAACGTCCTCGTCGATCGCCCCGACATCAAGGGCCGCGAAGCGATCCTGAAGGTCCACGCGGCGAAGATCAAAACGGACGACAGCGTGAACTTGAAGTACCTCGCCAAGTTTACGGCCGGCTTCGTCGGTGCGGACCTCGCCAATCTCGTGAATGAAGCGGCGTTGTTGGCCGCGCGCAAGAACAAGTCGGCCGTGACGAACGCCGAGTTTGAAGAGGGCTTCGAGCGAGTTGTCGCGGGGCTCGAAAAGACGGCCCGTGTGATCCCGGAAGATGTCAAACAGCGCGTCGCGTGGCATGAGATCGGGCACGCCCTGGTCGGTTGTTCGCTGCCACATCTCGACCCCGTTCACAAGGTCTCGATCATCCCGCGCGGTCTCGGGGCACTCGGCTACACGATGCACCGACCCGAAGACGACCGACACCTCTCGACGCAGACGGAACTCTTCAATCGCATCTGTAGTCTGCTGGGAGGGATCGCGGCCGAAGACCTGATCTATCAGGAATCATCCACCGGCGGAGCCAACGATCTGCAACGCGCGACGGACATGGCGCGGCGAATGATTACCGAGTTTGGCATGAGCCCCAAGTTGGGCCGCGTTCATTACAGCGAGTCGCGCAAGAGTGCCTTCCTGATGGGATCGGTCAGTTCGTCCGACTACTCTCACAGCGAAGAGACGATCCGCGAGATCGACCTCGAAGTCCGTCGGATCATCGACGCCGCGTACGAAACGGCTCGCGACATTCTCGCCGCCCGCCGCCCGGCGATGGAGCACTTGACGCGCGAGCTGCTCGAAAAGGAAACGATCGAAGCACCGCTGATCGCGTCGATCCTCGAACAGTACAAGACCGGCCCACAGATCAAGCCGGGAACGTATGTCGAGCCTCAGGCCTCCACCGCCCCGCGCGACGCCGAGTCGCCCGATGCGAGCGGCCATCAAGAGACGGCTTAGCGCGGTTGAGGGGGCGTTGGTCTCGTTCCCAAACGTAGCCTCGTTCCCAAGCTCCAGCTTGGCGAACAACGTGGTTCGAGATTGGTGCCCCATCGCCCGCGAATGCACTATCCGCGAAGCTGGAGCTTCAAGACCGTGCGTTCCCAAGCCGGAGCTTGGGAACGAGAAGATTCTATTCTGCTGACACAATCTCCCGTCACCGGCCGAACGTCATCGTCGCGAGCGGCAGTCGTGAGCGGTCGCCGGTCGTGCGCAGCTCTTCCAGAATGGAAAGGCTGTCGGTGGTGATGAAGCCGTTGAACTCGCGCGTGCCGTTGACCGTCACGATGACGCGGTTGTTGACATCGACCAAGCCGGGGAGGAACCGCACCACAAATTTCTTGGCGGGAGACTTGATCGACATCGCATTGTTCACGGCGACGCGGGCGTCGATCACCATCTCATTGATTTTCTGACCGGCTCCCGGCGGCAATGGCAACAGCGTAGTGCGCGGCAGGTCGAGAGCGGTCAGCCAGAAGAAGCGGTTGTCCGTCTTGCGCAGAGTCTCGACACGCACGCCGGATGGGACGGCTGCTCGGCGGTGCAGGTCCATCCAGTCGAACAGCTTCGGAATCTCTTCGAGATATCCGTCGAGTCCCCGTCCGAGGTACTCGACCAACATGAAGTCGAACTGAGCACCTCGCTTGAAGATGTTGTCGAACACGCCGTCGTTGACAGTGTCGCGTTGTTCGCCATTGAAGCCGCGGCCAACGACATACCACGCCGTGTAACGACCGTTGTCGAAGACCGCCTTGGGATAGTGCAGGCAGCTCCCGCCGATCGGGATCACGCCTGCGAACTCATCGGGGTGAGACATCCCGAGATCGAAGGCGGCATCGGCTCCCATGCCGTGACCGGCGAGGAAGACGCGATCCGCATCGACGCTGAACCGTCGCCGCGCGTCGCGTAGCGAGTCGATCACAATCTGGTGAGTCGTCGCGCTGTACGTGTACTCGGCCTGCTTCTCATCGGTGTATTCGGGAGCGATGACGATGTAACCGCGTTTCATCGCGGGGCCGGGTTTATCGAGCTGGCCACCCCACCAACGGAGCAACTCGTCGTTCGTTCGACCGCGCGACCGCAACCCGATCAGCAGCGGATAGCTGTGATGCGGCGAGTACTCCGGCGGCAGCAACACGGTGTACGCGACCTCGGGGACGCGACCTTCCGGTGTGACGAGTACGCGACGCAGTTCACCCGGCGCGATCCCATCCGCATCGAGCGCAGGTGGCAACTGTTGAGCAAGCTGCATCACGACCTTCGGGCCAACCCCTTCGACACGCCGCAACTGCTCGTGGAGTCGTTCGCAGTCTTGAGGTGACTCAGCCCGCACGTATTCGAGCATCAGGAACCGCGCATCCCAGAAGCGGACGGCTTGATCGAGGTCCGTCACCGCATTGGCCGCTCCACCGACCCATCCCGAGTAAGCCAACGCCAAGTGTTGTTCGGGTGAGAACTGCGTGTCCCCTTCCGCCTTTAAGAACGCATCCAATCGCGGCAGCGTTTCGACGCTGAGTTGCTCGTTGATCTCGGAGCGGAGCGGCTGCAAACGTTGGATGAGTTCCGCGTCTTTGAGCTTCGCCTGCCAGTCGATCAACAGACTCTTCACCTTTTCGATGGACTGTCGCGACCGATCGTAGCTCGCGAGGAAGACCCTCACGTCCTCCGTCACACTGCCGCCGAGGTGCTGACGAGAGAGTGTCTTCGCGTACTCTTCGGCGACTTGATGCTGGCCCGCCGCTTTGCGTCGCCCCAATTCTCGCAAGACCTCGCGCCCGAACTGATCGACCAGTTCGGCGCGCGCTCTCGCGCAGCGGGCTTGCTGGTCGGGAAATTCGCGGGCGATCGCTTCGAGTTCTTTGAACGCTTGTGGGAAATACTCGGACTGCCGATAGAAGCCGACCAAGCCGAGTCGCGCGGCCGAGACATCGGGTTTGATCTGCTTTCGGAGCAGTGCATCGAGTGTCTCGAAGGGAAGCGCCTTCAACGACATCCCCGACTTCCACTGGCAATTCAAACCTTCGATCACAATGTGATCCGGTTCGATCTGCGTGATCCCCTGAAAGATTTGCTGCGGTCCGCGTTCCGTTTCCAAGGTAAACCGCCGCCGACCGTGGATGTCGAACTCTTCCATGAAACTGATCGAACCGCTGGCTGCGATGTTGATCTGCGGGTTGACTCGCTGATGCTTGTACGTGAACGCCAGCGGCTTGAGCTGCACGATGTTCTCGACCTGGTTGTCGGGAATCTGCTGCCTCGGAACGTAGGTCTTTTGCCAGTCGTTCCCGATCAGCACGATGTTGCGAGAAACCGGGTCCGCATCTTTGACGATCGGCTTTTGATCCCTCCCGACCGGGCGACCCGCCAGTTTGTCCAGCAGCCACATGTTGCCGCTCACGATCAGGCCGTTCTTCAATTGAGCTTCACCGGCAAATACTGCCGACGGAGCCACCGCTGCGAGTAGCAACAGCCACGCGATCCCTCGGCAACTCCATCGACACGGCTGGCAGCGGAACCTGTGCATGAAACGAGTCGCCAAGTGAGGAGTCCAGAGCCTGAATCGGTGCGGCCAACATCTTATCGACCGAAGGGACGACTGCCTCTGACTCGAATTGGGACAGAGGGTACAAGGTCAAACTCGAATGATTAAACCGCGCGGCAGGAAGTGAGACGGTTATGGCTGGCGCGGCCCGATGTGAGCCGTAGCCGCACCTCGCCAGAGTGCGGCTGGAGCATTCGTGCCGCGAAAAATGCCCCCCCATGTTGAATGGACGTTTCCCATCATCGACGGCTTCCCTTTCGTCAAAAGCAGATGAACTTGCTCAAACAGAATTTGACGATGCCAAAACGCGACCTATGTTTCGAGAACGCAACAAGGCAGGGAGGCACAGCGCGGGCC